>CBDUVR010000133.1:0-4142 GCA_965370705.1 uncultured archaeon
TTGTTGTTGGTGATGAGTTTTTTGTCGCGGGGTTCCTTTACGGGGGGTTTGATAAAGGGATTGTGGTGACGGACAAGGCGGATGCGCGGATGAAGATAGATGAGGCTATTGAAGACAAGGATGTTGGACTGGTTGTTGTTTCCAAAGAGCTTGTTGGGCATGACCTTAGCTATATTAATGAAATAAAGGCGGATGCGTCGAAGCCGCTTATTGTGGAGCTGCCGGGATACGGTGAATTGGTGAGTAATTGAGGGTGTTGGTGTTGAAGAAGAATGATGTGAAGATTCGCGGAAAAATCATGAAAATCGCAGGGCCTGTTGTTGTTGCAAAAGATATGGCAGGGGCGAAGATGTATGACGTGGTTGAGGTATCCAAAGACAGGCTTATCGGCGAGATCATCGAGCTTAAGGAAGATAAGGCAGTGATACAGGTGTATGAGGAGACAACCGGGCTGATGCCGGGGGATGCTGTTGTCAGTACCGGCAGACCGCTTTCTGTGGAGCTTGGGCCGGGCATCATGGGCATGATTTATGACGGCATACAGAGGCCGCTTGAGTTGATAAGGAAGAGGAGTGGGATATTTATCAGGAAGGGGGAAAAACCGGATGCTATTGACAGGAGCAGGAAGTGGAAATTCTCGGCCTCGGTTAAGAGAGGGGATGAAGTGAGGGCAGGGATGGTTGTCGGGAGTGTTAAAGAGGGGGGCACTATCACTCACAGAATCATGGTTCCTCTGGATATCGAGAGTGGGGTTGTTGGTAAAATATCTGATGGTGAGTTTCGCGTTGATGATGTCATCTGCGAGGTCGGGATTGAGAATGGAGGAAAGGCAGGCATAACCATGCGGCAGGTGTGGCCTGTGAGAGTGAAGAGAGGGTATGCAAAAAAGTTTGCGCCAAAGGAGCCGCTGATTACCGGGCAGAGGGTCATCGATACGTTTTATCCTATCGCGAAGGGAGGCACTGCTGCTATCCCCGGGCCGTTCGGGGCTGGCAAGACTGTTACTTTGCACCAGATTGCAAAGTGGGCTGATGCAGATATTATCGTGTATGTTGGATGCGGGGAGAGGGGGAATGAGATGACGAATGTGCTTGAGGAGCTTCCGAAACTGAAGGACAGGAATACCGGCAAGCCGGTTATGGAGAGGACTGTGTTAATTGCTAACACATCGAATATGCCTGTGGCTGCAAGGGAAGCGTCAATTTATACCGGCGTCACGATTGCTGAATATTACCGGGATATGGGGTATTCTGTTGCGCTTATTGCAGACAGCACTTCGCGATGGGCTGAGGCTATGCGCGAGATTTCGTCGCGGCTTGAGGAGATGCCGGGTGAGGAGGGGTATCCTGCTTATCTTGCATCAAGACTTTCTGAGTTTTACGAGAGGAGCGGGCTTGTTGAGACCCTGTCGGGGGATTTCGGGTCTGTCTCGATTGTCGGGGCTGTTTCGCCGCAGGGCGGTGATTTTTCTGAGCCTGTGACGCAGAATACTGTCAGGGTAACGAAGTGTTTCTGGGCGCTTGATGCGAAGCTTGCTGATATGAGGCATTTTCCTGCTGTGAACTGGACCAAGTCGTACAGCATGTATGTAGACAGGCTTTCTCCATGGTATAAGGAGAAGTTCGGTGATGAGTGGAACAATGCACGGGGAGAGCTTGTGAAGATACTCAAGAGGGAGTCTGAATTGAAGGAGGTTGTGCAGCTTGTTGGAATGGATGCGCTGCCTTATCGTGACCAGGTTACGCTGCTTGCTGCAAAGATCATACGTGAGGATTTTTTGCAGCAGAGTGTGTATCATGAGAATGATACGTATTGCGCAATAGAGAGGCAGGGGAAAATGGCTGCTCTTATTTTGAAGTTTTACGATGAGTGCAAAAAGGTGAAGGGAGAACTTGCGGATATCAAAAAAGCAAGGATGATGGACTGCGTCAAGAAGATTGCGCTTTTGAGGTATATGGATGATGATAAGTTTGATGCTGAATACGAGGGCATGATTAAGGGAATCGAGGATGAGTTTTCGAAGTTGGGTGGGTTGGCTGATGATTAAGGAATACCATAATGTGAAGTCTGTTGAGGGGCCGCTTTTGTTCGTCGAAGGTGTGTCCGGGATAGGGTATGGAGAGATTGTTGAAATCGAGAGTGAAAGCGGCGTCAAAAAGAGGGGGAAGATTCTTGAGATTTCTGAGAATCTTGCATGCATACAGATTTTTGAGTCGACCATGGGGCTTGATACGCGCGGGACGAAAGTGAAATTCTTTGGTGAGACTTTCAAGGTTGCGCTTTCGGTGGATATGCTCGGGAGGGTGTTTGACGGGTCAGGGAGGCCCCTTTTCGGGCCGAAGGTGGTTGCGGAGGTGAAAGAGGATGTCAACGGGATGCCTCTTAACCCGGCATCGAGGGAATCACCGAAGGATTTTATACAGACAGGCATCTCTGCTATTGACGGGATGAATTCGCTTGTCATGGGGCAGAAGCTGCCTATTTTTAGCGGGGCGGGGCTCCCGCACAATTATCTTGCTGCGCAGATCGCAAGGCAGGCGAGTGTGCGCGGGAAAGATAATGTGAATTTCTGCGTTGTCTTTTGCGCTATGGGCATCACTTTTGAGGAAGCTGATTTTTTTGTGAAGGATTTCGAGGAGAGCGGCGCTATTGAAAATGCTGTGCTTTTTTTGAACCTGTGCGACAGCCCTGCTATCGAGAGGCTGATTACGCCGAGGGTGGCACTTACATGCGCTGAGTTTCTTGCATACAAGCACGACTATCATGTGCTTGTTATCCTGACTGATATGACGAATTACTGCGAGGCTTTGCGGGAGGTCAGCGCCTCGAGAAATGAGGTGCCTGGGCGGAGGGGGTACCCGGGATATATGTATACTGATCTTGCATCTATTTACGAGAGGGCGGGTAGAGTCAAGGGGTCCAAGGGGAGCATTACGCAAATACCGATCCTTACTATGCCTAATGATGATATTACGCATCCTGTGGCTGACCTTACAGGATACATTACCGAGGGGCAGATAATTCTTGAGCGGAGGCTGCAGCAGGCTGGCATATCGCCGCCGATCAGTGTGCTTCCGTCGCTTTCGAGGCTGATGGGGAACGGCACCGGGCCTGAGAAGACGCGGGATGATCACAGGGATGTGTCGAACCAGCTTTACAGTGCTTATGCGCAGGGCAGGGAGATACGCGAGATTGTTTCTGTTATCGGTGAGGAGAGCCTGGATGATGTTGATTATAAGTATCTTGAGTTTGCGCGCGAGTTTGAAGCGAGGTTTCTTGGGCAGGGATTCTCTGATAACAGGACGATTGAGGATACGCTTGGGATTGGATGGAACCTGTTTTCGATACTGCCGAGGGCGGAACTTAAGAGGATAGCGCCTGAACTGGTTGAGAAGTATTTCAAGAGGAGTCTGGGAGAATGAATGACGTTGATGCGAACCCGACGAGAATGGAGCTATTGAATGTCAATGCAAAGCTTTCGCTTGCACGGCGGGGGCATGAGATGCTTAAAAAAAAGAGGGATGCGCTGATTAGCGAGGAGATTGCGGCGCGAAATGAGCTTTCTGAGTTCAGGGGGAAAGTTTATTCTCTTTTGGGGGAGGCTTACAGGGATTCCAAGCTTGTTGAGATGGAGATGGGGAGTGTATCGTATGGGGGGATGGCTTTTAATAAGTCAGGGAAGATTGCAGTCAATATTGATTATAAGAAGGTGGTCGGAGTCAGGGTGCCGGTGGGTTCTGCAGAAGTTGATGAGGAGAGAGGGGGTGGCTACAGTTTTATCGGGACGCCTGCGGGGCTTGATGATGTTGTCTTGAAGTTTCGGAGCCTGTCTTTGATGGCTGCCAGGCTTGCTGCGCTTGATGCGAAGGTGCATGTGTTGGGTGATGAGATCAGGAGGACGAGGAGGAAAGTCAATGCTCTTGAGAAGGTGAAGATTAAAAATCTTGAGAGCGCTGATAAGTATATCAGGGGGTATCTTGATGAGATGGAGAGGGAGGATTATTCAAGGCTGAAGCATATCAAGGAGATTGTGAAGAGTGATGATGAGTAAATGAATTGGTCGGTCGGTGACTGACGAATTCAACTGGCAGTTACAGAAAGTTAATTTAAATGATGGAGTCTATAAATCAATGGGTGATTGA
>CBDUVR010000134.1:0-4114 GCA_965370705.1 uncultured archaeon
CTGATAAGTTCTGAGAGGATCGGCAATTATCTTGGCCAGATATTTACCTCGAAAAAGGTTGTTGATGAGTTGAAAAGAAAGGAGATAATATATCTTGAGCGGAAGAAAGAAGAAGAGATTATTGATGAGAACCGGCCGGATTACCTGAAGGATCTCCAGAGAAAGATTGTGTATGGCTAATCATTTAGGAAATATGCTACGGCTGCAATCGATATCGTGATTCCTATTAAAACGCCGACGAGAACTGAGCCAGCAGTGAAAGTTGTGGGTGTTTGATAGTTGTAGTATTTCACTCCAGAAGCAAAAGCTGCTACAGCGAGTGCACAAAGTCCCACGAAAAATTTGTCGCTGTCAGATTCCTGCTCTTTGAACAAAAGAATTGTGGCAGAAGCACTGAAAGCACCTGCAAACAACGCTATTGTAAGAGCTGACATCAAATACAGGCTCAAGACAGAGTAGGCTACAAATCCCATAATTAACCCAAGCATTGTCCAGGCAAGAACACCTAAAAGCCTGATTTTACTATTCATGAGAGTTAATATTGGGTTTTGTAATATATATATGTAACGAAAAGAGGGTATTATGCGAAAACATGCTGATGATATTGCAGGACGTTTTCTTGATATTGAATTTCCAGTCAGTTATAGCGCGTGCAAACATAATCCCCGATGATGGGAGATTTCAGTCTTTTTCTTCTTGTGTCTAAGATATATAATATTTGAATTCAATAAATTCTTTGCCTGTAAACTTATGATGTCGTGATTTTTTTGTTGCTAATAGGGAAATGTTTTTTTATATGAGTGATAGGAGGTATTTGTATGTTCAATTTTTTGAAGGGCTTCAGCAAGCCGAAGGTTGCACTTTTGATAGACGGGCCGAATCTTCTGAGGAAGGAGTTTTCGATAGATTTGAATAAAATCAGGCTGAGAGTTATGGAGTGCGGCAATATTGTTGTTGCACGCGTGTTTTTGAATCAGTTTGCGCCGGTTAAGTTGGTGGAGGCTGTGACCAATCAGGGTTTTGAGGCTGTTATCGGGATGGGCGGAACAAAGCAAGACCAGACAGATGTTGATGTGTATATGTCTGTTGCAGCAATGGATGCAGCGTATAACAGGAATGTAGATATTGTTGCTCTCGGGACAAGAGATGCTGACTTTTTGCCTGTTGTGCGGCGCGTCAAGGAGATGGGTAAAAGAGTGATAATAATCGGACAGAACCCCGGCTTTTCAAAGGGTTTACAGAGGGCGGCGGATGAAGTTGTTGATTTGGCATTGGAATCATAGTCTACGCCATTCTGTATCTTAGGATTGCGCCTATGCCGCCAAGCCTGAGAAACGACACCCCTTCTGGAGTGTCATCTGAGACGATTTCCATTTTGGCGCCACTTGCCTCGCAAAGCCTCTCAAACTCCTCATAGATATCTTTCGACACTACAATAACACTAGACCCGCAGTCAGGGCACTTTGAAGGCAGCCTGTCTTTTCTTATGACTTTGCTCTCCTCATACGGACACTTCGTGCACTTTACCTCGAAATAGTCAAACTCGAATGCCTCGGATATAATCAGGGTGTCAACGGCTCCTGAATCGAGGGCTTCCTTAACTTCAGTAATACCATATATCGAAAGACTGGTCTCCTTCTGGAGATTCAAAAAGAACTTATTGAGGAGGTTCTTTTCATAAACCACACTGGTCTCGCGAAGAATATCTTCTGACCTGTCAACAAGTTCTTTTATGCCGCTTGTATCTGAATACCCTATATCCTTGATACCCAGAATCTTTCGTTTCATGGCCTCGGATAAAAAATCACCTTCTGCAAAATCATCCTTGACCGGCCCGGGACCGCCGAGAATTATGCCGATGAGATCCTTCTCTTTCTCGAACGCTTTTGTGGCGACTTCCCCGACCTCCTTCTCGAACGACAATAGGAGCCCTCTTCTCACCCGCTCGTACCTCTGCGCAGACTGTCCTCCCTTGCCGGTCTTGCCCGGGACAAAAGAAGAGAGTTTCTTAAATATTGAGATGCTTTTCCCTCTCAAAAAAGCAACTGTAGCATCCGCACTGTCAATTGTCACAAGTCCGAATATCTCTTTTTCGCGCACTAAATTCTCAAGCGGCTCGAGGACAAACCTCTGGTCGCACCTGTAAAGCCTCTGGTTTACCGGCTCCTCAAACTCAACAGCCCATATCTCAATATCAGAAACACCCTCTTTCTCAGAAACATTCCCGCAAAAAATCGCAAGCCCGTTTTTGGGTGTCTCTTTGTAGGTCTTCAGTTTATGCGCAACCTTCTCAAGCGACCCAAGGACATTTTTTCGTGTAGCTCTCGACTTGATGTTCGTCGCAGTGCCAAGCTCATTGGCAATAAGATTCTTCATCTCATTGATATTATAGCCCGCAGGAACATACACACTCACAAGCTCAGTATGCCTTCCTCTTATTTTAGAAAGAGTCTTGATTAATTTCTTCAAATTCCGGTCAGATATTTTGTCAAATACACATCCACCTTGTTCTAGGTTATATTAATGTTTATTTTTATATGTGTTATTGCTTTGTTCTTCGAAGTGTTTCATTATTAAAACTTATTTGCCAATAATACACTATGTTTTTGGATGAAGTCACCTATAAGATAGTAATCTGCTTTGCAGTCCTCTCAGCAGGGTTCATCATCTCAAAGATAGGAGAAAAATCAATAACATGCCTCTGGAGAAAGAAATACAGGGCCACCATTGAAAGAGTACAGATAGCCCGCATATTCAGTCTCACAACAAACATCATCTTCATTATCATCGCCCTCAGCTTTCTGAAAATAAACATAACTGAAAATACATTGATTGAGATTTACAGCCGCTTCCCTTTGCTTTTGTCGGCGATATTGCTGGGTGTTTTGATTTTCCTCGGGGTTAGGCTCATATTTTTTGTTATAGATACACTCCTCTCTACAAGCGGGATTAGAACAATTGTAGAGGAATATGGCCAGGAGCAAGGTCTTGCCAGTTTATTGCTCGTCCTCAGATACGTTCTGTATGTTGTGTTCGGGCTTCTTGCACTCGACTCACTGGGTGTGAACATTGACCCGACTCTTTTTGTTTTCAAAGTGGTCTTATATCCACTATTGCTGCTGGCACTGGTCCTGGTATTTGCAGGACTGAAGCCATATGCAGAGAACTTCTTTTCTGGCCTCTTCCTGAAAAACATGAACTTTCTGAGAGTGGGAGAGCAGGTCAGGATAGAAGATGAAAATTATACTATCCGCGCATTAAAAAGCCAGGGCATCATCCTGAAAGGCAAAGACAGTTTCAGTGCGTTTGTACCCTACAATAAATTGTACAGGCAGGAAGTGAAATACAAGGAGATAATGTATGATTTGACTGCTCTTGAGAGTATCAAGAATCATTTTGTTGCGCAGCATCCCAGTTACTGTGGCCCGGCATCAGCCTCGATGGTTTTGAAGATATTCGGGTATGATATAAGTCAGGATGATATTGGGAAGATGGCAATGACTGTGGTGCCTTCGCAGAAAAGACTGGACAAAGTAAAAGTTTTCGGGGGAACACATCCAAAGGAATTGATAAGGGCTGTTGAGAAGCTGACGGATGGGAAGGTGAGAGGCGTCTGGATTAATATTGACAAGATTAATGATCTGAAGCTTGAGTTGAAGACATGGCTTGCTAATAAAGCATTGGTTGTTATTGATTATAAGAAAAGTTTTTTATTTCCTGAGGCAGAGAAGGCTCATTATTCGGTCTGTTTTTCGATAATGGGTGGTGAGCTGCTTGTTTTAGACCCCAGCACGAAGAAGGGCGGGGTCTACTTTGCGGATATAAAGAAGGTGTATCTTGGGATGAGCACGTATTCTGAGTTTCTCAAAGGGAAGAGAGGGTATGTTGTTTTTGCACCGAAGGGAACTACTGCGTATCACAGGATAGAAGAGGGGCTGATATATTCAGACGCAGGCCTGTACAAGAATCTGAGCAACAGTTTGACGAAGGAACTTGACAGGCTGATGCGACAGGTGAGCAAGGTTGAGAATATTCTTCCAAAAAGTGTGCAGAAGGTAATTAACGAACACAAGAAAAAAGAAAAAATAACGCGCATCTGGAGACCAAGCACTGG
>CBDUVR010000135.1:0-4106 GCA_965370705.1 uncultured archaeon
GTGGACAGGATTGTTGAGTGGCTTGGAGAAGATTTCAATGCCGGATGCTTTGATGTTGACAAGGTTAATGAGAGGCTTGCGCGGTCCGACCTCTAAATTATATATAGTTGAGTGACTACAAATAGTTAGTATGAATATCAGTATTAGTTACCTGCAGTCGAGCGGGTTCTATCAGTTTATGCTGCCGTTTCTTTTAGTGACTACTATTACGTATGCTGTGTTTCATTATGTGAAGACGAAGAGCAAGGGGGATTTTGTCCTGAACAACCTTGCGATTGCGATTATATCTGCTGTGATTGGCCTTTTTGCGACGAATCACAGGCCGCTCCGGGAACTTCTCTTTAAGTGGATGCCGCTGTTTATTATCATACTAATTGTAGTGTTTTTGGTTTTGATTGTGAAGAAGCTCTTCGAGGGTGACGGTGGGAGGAAGGACTATCTTCCGCTGCTGGTGATTCTTGTGCTGATTCTTGTGATTATCGGCGCCTATGGTGTAAACAATTTCTCAAAATATCTTGGCATGGATGCAGAGAACATAATGTGGGGTGTCGGTTTTTTGATATTTGTTATGATATTGTGGGCTGCTTATAAGCATGAGGGAGGAGGTTCCGAGCCAAAAAAGGAGGGATAATTGGCGGGAAATCCTTTGGGATATGTAACATTTATATATTAGTGTGAACAAAAATAACAGTAAGTTAAATAAGTTATTATTGCGGGGGTTGATTATATATGGATTTTACCAGTATTATGCTAAATCTGAATAACATGGGGTTTTTTGATGTTGTGCTTCCATGGATTCTGTTCTTGGTTATATTTTTTGTGATAATTCAAAAGGCGCCGTTTATAGAGGGTGCGCCAAAAGGTAAGCAGATAGCAGTAATAATATCTGCAGTACTTGCCTTTTTCTCAATAAACATCCCTGTGCACGGGATACCTTTGGGTCGCCTGCTGTCAACGATGTTTGGACAGTCGGGCATATTCATTGCGGCTGTGCTTGTTATACTGATATTTGTAGGTATGGCGGGAATTAAGCTAGATAATATTTTTGGAGAAAGTAAGGGCGGTAAAATCGCTGTGGGTCTGGTGCTTGCGTTGCTTGCTATACTTGTGCTTGGCGCATCAGGATTTCCACTGCCCCAGCTTGATGAGACGACATGGACACTGATATTTGTTCTGGTCTTGTTGGGTTCGGCTGTGCTCTTCCTTGGTGGGGAAGATGGGGCAGGAAAACCGCCGAAAACGGAGTAGACAACTCCTTTTTCTTTTTTTCTTTTCTTTTATCTTTTTATTTTGTCTAAGTTCTGTAGTTATTCTCAGCTTTCAGAAAATAAGTATGAACTATATTCTTTCAAGACAGTCATTGCAGTTTTCAAACATTTTTATAGGCGCATGGAACGTATTACTGCTGTATTTCCTGGCAATATCAATATAGGAACTCTCTCTCACATTCCCAATTATTGGCTTTTCTCTAAAACAGCAGCATGGCACCACGTTGCCTCTGGATGTAATGAATGGGTTTCTATGTTGTATTCCGCACCCATTGAGAAAATATGCAACTCCTCCGTCAAAAGAGATAGAATGGCCTTTAAGTTTAGCATATGCCATTAATTTCAGTTTAAGGTTCAGTAATTCCAGTGTTGTAAGACATATCTTATCATAGACATCCCTACACTGCCCTGTACTTAACGGTCTGGAATAAGTCTGTGAGGATACCCCTATCTCTGAAAGTATGTTGAACAATTTAAATAATTCGTCTTTATTCTGACGTGTAATTATCGTATTTGAATCCACCCTGATTTCGTTATCAACCAAAAAACCTATTGCATCCATTATCATTTTAAATGTCCCTCTGCCCCTGTTCCAGTCGTTGGTCTCCTCAAGACCGTCAATACTGACCCTCATCCCATCGAGATTAAGTTTTCTTGCGACTTTTTTTGTGATTAATGTGCAGTTTGTGACCATTCTTACTTCGAGGCCTTTATCTTTTGCATAATTTATGATAGTAAATATATCTTTCCTTAAAAGGGGCTCTCCACCGGTAATACCTAATAATTTTATATTCATTTTAGCAAACTGGTCGATAAGAACCATAACTTCTTTTGTAGTCAACTCATCTTTCCATGCTTTGTGCCTGGATAAAAAGCACATTTTGCATCTGAGATTGCATGCGGTTGTTACTTCAATACCAATATGCCCGCTTTTCATAAAGACTCACTCTATATGCGAAAAATCATCCAGGTCGAAGGCGCAGACATTTTTTTGCTGCCTTAGGCGCTCTTTTCCCCCCAGCTTTTTTGCTATTATGCCGAAATGTTCTTTGCGCGCGCCATGGTTCCAGTCAACATGTTTTGATTTTTGCTTAAGGTTGTCTATTAGCTTTAGCGCTTTCTCGTAGCTTATGTCCTGCCATTTGCATTCGAAGAATCCAATTTCTCCTGTTTGTTCGTTGAGGGCGAGAAGGTCTATCTCGTATGTGTTTTTTCCCGGCGGCGCATTCCTGATTCTTCCCCATTGCCTGCTGATTTTTGTGAAATTGAATGGCTTTCTCCTGATAAGGAATTGTTTTGAAATGTCTTCAAACTTCCTGCCGAAATGATGGTCAATTCCTCCCGTATCCATTTTATTCACGTTAAAATTGTTATCCAGTTCGATATGGCTCCTGTATTTATAGACTGTATTAAACCAGAAATCGAACAAATAATCGTTCAGACAATAAACTCCTGTCCCTTTGCCAACAGGAGGAGTTTCTTTTCTTGCATAGTTCAATCTGATAAGGTTCTCAAGATAAGGATAAATTTCGCGTGTATCTTTTCCAATGGTATTTGCAATCTCTGTGGGCTTTGTATTTCCTGATGCAAGAGCCTGCAAGATTGAAAAATAAGTCTTTATATCCCGAAGTTCCTGTGACAGAATAAAATAAACTTCCCTGTAAAAATATCCTTTTTTATTAAGAAATTCGGAGTCAACAAAGTGGTTAAAATTATTATAGGTTTTTGAGACCATCCAATACAGAGGAACCCCGCCTATGGCAAAGTAGAATCTGATAAATTCTTCAAAATCAATATTAAAAAACTTTTTGGCGTGCCAGAATTCCAGGTCTTCAACAAGCAGATCCCTTGTCCTTCTGCCATATAAGGGGGAGGTATTATTCAGAATATCCTCGTGAACCATTCCAAGAAGAGAACCGGAAACTATAATCATCAATTCCTTGTCTTTAAGCTTTGTATCGTAAACTCTCTGGAGGTCTGAGAGGATTTTTCTGTCGCTTTTTATGCCGTATGTGAACTCGTCAAAAACAATGCATGTTTTATCTTTAACCAGCCGAGACAGATAATCGAAAAGAACATACCAGTCACTTATCTCTATATGGGGTAAAATGTCATCATTGAAGTAAGTTGCAATCGTATTTTTTAATTCATTTATCTGGATTTGCTTTGATGCTTCAGGGAATATGTATATCAGTGCTGGTTTATCTTGTGTGAACTGTTTAATCAATTCAGTTTTACCGACACGTCTTTTTCCGTAAATCACAACAAATGAATTATCTTTAGTCCATTCGTTGTTTAGTATATTTAGCTCTGTTTCCCGGTTTATAAATTGTCTAATCATAATTAGACCTAATTGTAATTAGTATTTATATATTTATGCATTCGTTTCAATCTTCTGAAGATGTATTACATAGAGTCAGACATCAAATGTTGAGGAGCCATTTCCATAAGGGGGTGAAGACTATTTTTTTCCCAGAATGATCCTCTTTTGCTTCATAGTCTTCTGTGATTATCAGGCCCTGCTTTAAATTAAATTCATTCATGCACAATACCAGTGATTTGATTTCACGGTCTTTTGTCTCCTGATCGTCCATTGAATAGGAAACCTGGATTGCTTCTTTTACTTTTAAACCTTCCTTAACTACAAAATCGGTCTCTCTGTGGCTTCTGTCCATCCAGTAATAGATATCTTTTCTTCTTCTCTTCAACTCAACAAAAACAGCATTTTCATATAACTGGCCTATATTTTCCCTGAACCTGAAAGAAACAGCGTTTCTAATGCCTGAGTCAATACAGTATATTTTGCGCGGAAACTGCAGCTGGTCTTTTACCTTATAT
>CBDUVR010000136.1:0-4105 GCA_965370705.1 uncultured archaeon
TAGGAGAACAAATATTCTTGTTAAAATTGTAAGAAACTGTCAAACTTAGGTTATAATGAAATCAAATGAAGAACATGGAAAAGTGCGCTGGTGCATGAAGCAGAGGAGAGGAATCAGGCTTGAAGAGCCGAATGATAATCTTGCAGAAGTGTATGTGAAGAAGGGGAAGAGTTCTCTCAATATGCTTGACGCGGCAATCGAAAGAGGCGAAATAGAGTGGATCGTAACCACAGCATATTATGCCAGATATTTCGCTTTATATGCGTTATTCCAAAAATGCGGAATAAAATCAGAGATACATGACTGCACACTGTCGGCGATGAAGTATTTGTTCGTCAATGAGGGAGTACTTGATGAGTTGATGTATAAAGATATTCTGGATGCCAAAGATGCGCGTGTTGATGTGCAATATTATGCAACTGACGAACTTGATGAGGAAAAACTTGTAAGAAATGCGAGAGTGGCGCAAGAGTTTGTACTTTCTGTTGAGGGTGCAATGGAGAAAATAGATGAAGAAGTTAAACAGAGAATACGTGAAAAGTTAAGAAAGAACTAGATTTTGTATTTTTTTATTTTCAGGTTCATTGCTATGTATATGGTGTGGCTTACCTTTCCTGGAGGCGCTCCTCAGGCTTCAGCGCCGAGATTTCTATGCCTCTCATGGCGTCGCCGAGGTTCTTTGATATCTCTGCAAGCATCTCCGGCTTGTCGTAATTTTTCGTTGCTTCCACTATCGCTTTTGCGCGCTTTTTCGGGTTTGACGACTTGAATATGCCCGAGCCCACGAATATGCCGTCAACGCCCAGCTGCATCATGAGTGACGCGTCTGCCACTGTCGCTATGCCACCTGCCGCAAAGTTTACCACAGGAAGCCTGCCGAGTTCTGCCACTTCTTTCACGAGTGACAGCGGGACCCCGTACTCGTTCGCTTTTTTCGAGAGTTCGGATGTGTCGTGCTTTATGCCTACAAGCTGCGCAATCTCAGAATTTATCTTTCTTGCATGCCTTACTGCCTCGACTACGTTTCCTGTTCCTGCTTCGCCCTTTGTCCGTATCATTGCTGCACCTTCATTTATGCGGCGCAGTGCCTCGCCGAGGTTCCTGCATCCGCATACAAACGGTATCTTGAATTGATTTTTGTCTATGTGGTGATCCTCGTCAGCAGGTGTCAGTACTTCTGACTCATCTACCATATCAACGCCAAGTGCCTCCAGAATCTGGGCTTCTGCAAAATGGCCTATTCTTGCTTTTGCCATGACCGGTATTGTAACAGATTTGATTATCTCTGTGATTTTTTCAGGAGCAGACATTCTTGCCACCCCTCCATGCGCCCTTATGTCTGCAGGGACGCGCTCGAGGGCCATGACTGCTACTGCGCCGGCCGCTTCTGCGATTTTTGCCTGCTCTGCGTTTGTTACGTCCATTACCACGCCGGATTTTACCATTTTTGCAAACCCGCGCTTAAGTGTTTCAGTGCCTGTTTTTTTAGTGTCAGTCATTGTATTGCCTCTTTTGATTTTGTGTTAGTGGGCCGAGCCAGATTTGAACTGGCGACCTTCGCCTTTCTTTCACGCAGTGGAAGAACTCCGCAAACTGCGCGATGTAAGGGCGACGTCATAACCAACTAGACTACCGGCCCGTTTGAGTATATTCTTATAATCCAGGATAGTTTTATATTTGTTGCCTTTTTTATTGCGCACAATGTCTATACCATACAATCAAAAAGCAAGACACACACAAAGTGTCATGAATTTTCAGACATCCTATGCGCCGGGACGCCCACGGCTCTTTTTCTTCTCAAGGGTCTCTATTATTGAGCTTATTGTCAGGAGCACCCCACCGATTATTATAGAGCATACAATATCAGTGATGTAACTTGGACCCCGGTTTAACATGAAATCTGTTATTGTGAATATAGGGGGTTGGCTTAATATGAAGTTTGTTACAATGAATGTTACAAGCGCAATCGAAAACGTTATAGAGAGATAGGTTATATACTGAGGCAGCTTGTTTTTCTTGCGGCCCAGAATATTGCCCCACCCAAAAAACAATGCTGCAAAGAAGAAAAATATGATTGACGTATGTATGAAGTTGACCGTAGCGTACAGGATATCTGCCTCATTTATCGACGTTACCCGGCTATAGCCATTGAAAGCGCCGATAATGAAGAACACGAGCCCTACGAGATACATGAAAAATGACGATTTTCTGATTCTCAGTGATGTCATGAATTCTTTCGTTATTTTCTCTACAGTACTCTCCAGCTGAAAGCCTTTTACGAAAAGATACAAGCCTATTGTACCAAGTATTATGCGGCCGCCGGCTGCGCCGAGTACAGCATATATGAGCAGCGCAATCGCTGGTATGCCTACAAAAAATCGTGACGCTTTGGGGTCGTTTAGTATCTGTTTTATGAATTCGTATATCATGTAATATGTGCTTTCAAGTTTCTGGTTTTGTTTTATGATAACTCTTTTAGGGTATATCATCTTTATTTTTGTGCGAAGTATTGGCAGGACATATTCATCTTCTGCGCCGTCTGAGATTAGTATTGCCTCTTCTGCATGGTATTTTTCAAGCACTATGTCAAACTGCCTTGTGATCTCGTGATCAGATTCCATGCCTACCCGCTTGTCGCCGGTAAGTGTTATGATTTCGACTTTGTCTTTCTTTCTTAGTTCAGTGTATGTCTGAATCGCTTTGAATAGCGCATTTACATCAGAATCTTCGGCATCAGCAAGCGCTAATTTGTTTGCAGCGGCAGTGTTTGCCTTTCTCCCGATGATAGGTCCTTCTATGCCTGCTTTTTCCCCGATGTCATTGTCCCTGTCAATGCATATTATGAGTGTCGTTTTCTTCTTTTTTAGTGTTTTGCCAGGCATATACTAAAGTTTGTAAGTTAATTTTATTAATGTTGGCTGTGCTGGTTTTCCAAGAACGAATATGTGTTATTCTTCGAGAATATCGTGGAGTGTATCGAGGGGCTGTTTGCATTTTGCGCACTGGAATATTCCCTCAAAGCCGTCGTAGAGCCGGGCTGTTGGTATCTCGTTTATGTGTCCGCATTCGTCGCACGTTATTTTTAGGTGGGTTTTTTGCTCCATGCGCATGTATATTCACAGATAGTTTTTAATATATTTGCTCCGGGGAAAAGTATATCAAAGAACAAAAAGCTCAAAATAATCCAAATTCACGCATATTTCAGGAATTTTGTTTTATGCCGTCGTTACAACTGGCTTGTCAAGCACAAGCACTGTATGCTCTGCCTGTGTGACTGTGCCCCCACCTATTTCTTTGAGGACAGGGTATTCGTGGAGTGCGCCTGCCTGCGCGAGCTGCCTTAGCGCTGTCTCAAGCATAAACCCCTGAGGGTCCCTGATCCATCTTGATGCAAAAGGAAGAGTGCTGTAGTTTTTCTGGGCAAATGCCAGCAGTTTCCTTGCTGCCTGAAGCCTCGTCGGCCTGTTTTGGATGAAGCGGTATATTGTTGCTCTTGAGCCGTCCCTGATAGCGCCTGCGCCGTCTGTTGCAAACGGCTCGATTGCAATTGCGTCGCCTTCTTTCAGGGTGACATTCGTGCTTGTTTTGATGTTCGGTATGCTTGTGCCTGTATGAATTGTGTATCGCCCGAGGTAATGGCCGCTGAGATTAGAGACCGGCTTGTACCCGAAGCTTGTTATGGTTTCTTCGATTGTTTCTCCTATTTCCCCGATGTTTGCACCCGGGCAGGCTATCTTGAGCGCATTTTTCAGGGCCGTTTCTGACGCCTTAAGCATGTCGCCCTTATTGTCGTTGAAATTGATAGTCACTGCCGTGTCTGCAATGTACCCGTCTATGTGGACGCCGATGTCTATTTTTATGATGTCGTTGTCTTTGAATGTACGGGTGTCGTTGGGGAAGGCGGTGTCGTGGGCTGCGATGGTGTTTATTGAGATGTTTGTCGGGAATGCAATTTGTGCATTGTTTTTTGTTATTTCTGATTCTATTTTCTCTGCAGTCTCAAGCATTGATGTCCCGGGCCGGACAATTTTTTTTGAGAGTTCTATTGCTTTTTTTGCTATTTTTCCTGCTGATATGTATTTTTTGATCGTTTCTTCATCAATTT
>CBDUVR010000137.1:0-4087 GCA_965370705.1 uncultured archaeon
TATGTGGTTTGTTTCACATGTTTATCGTCTGGGTGCGCTTCGGGCCCACTGAAACAATTTTTATCGGGAGCGCCAGGTTTTCGGATATAAACTTCAGGCAGGCTTTTGCGCTTTCTGGGAGATCATCGTATTTTTTTATCCCCGAAATGTCTTCGCTCCAGCCGGCGAGTTCTTCATAGACGGGTTGTGCTTTTTTCAGGTCCTCCAAGTCGTTTGGATACACAGTGGTTTCTTTTCCATTTACTTTGTAGCTTGTGCATACTTTTATCCTGTCGAGGCCTGAGAGGACGTCGAGTTTTGTGATGACTATGCCTGTGAGGCTGTTCAGGTCTTTTGAGTAGTTTAGCATCACAAGGTCAAGCCAGCCGCAGCGCCTTGGCCTTCCTGTGGTTGTGCCGAATTCGTGGCCGTTTTTTCTTAAGTTGTCGCCTGTTGTGTTTTTTTGTTCTGTCGGGAAGGGCCCTTCTCCTACGCGGGTTGTGTAGGCTTTTACTACACCGAGAACTTCTGTTATTCTTTTCGGGCCGATGCCTGCGCCTGCGCAGGCTGCGCCCGCTACGGTGTTTGAGGATGTGACGAACGGGAATGTGCCGTGGTCTATGTCAAGGAATGTGCCTTGCGCGCCCTCGAAGAGGATTTTTTTGCTGCTGTCAAGAGCGGTGTTAAGGAGTACTGATGTGTCGCAGATGAGGGGCCTTATCTTTTTTGCGATTGTGGTGTATTCGCGTATCAGGTCTTTTTCGTTGTGTTTGTAGTTGATGCGGTTGAAGTCGTCTTTGTTTTTTTCTGTGATTTCTGTGATTTTTTTTGTGAGCCTCTGGTCGTCCCTGAAATCATAGATTCTTATGGCGCTTGTGCGCCCTGCCTTGAACATGTAGGCAGGCCCTATGCCGCGGCCTGTTGTGCCTATCTTTTTTGAGCGCCTGCTCTCTTCAAAATTGTCAAGTGCCCTGTGCCATGGCATGACTACATGGGCATTGCCCGCTATTTTGAGGTTTCCTGTTTTGTGTCCTCTTTTTTCGAGTGCTTCTATTTCTTCGTTGAGTATTTTTAGGTCAACCACTACACCGTTCCCGATTATGACTGTCTTGTCTTTGTGGAGGATGCCTGAAGGGATCAGGTGCAGCTTGAATGTCTCGTCTCCTACGACAAGTGTGTGGCCTGCATTGTTGCCGCCCTGGAAGCGGGCAATTATGTCTGAGTCTTCTGCAAGGTAGTCTATTATCTTTCCTTTTCCCTCGTCTCCGAACTGCGTTCCGATGATGATTGTTGCGCTCATTTAATCACTCCTCCAGATATTGCTTGTTTTCTTTCAGCCATTTTGTGAATTTTTTGAGGGCGTCTGTCCTGTGGGATGTTTTGGCTTTCAGGTCAGGGTTCTCTGCCCAGGTTTTTTCGTATCCGTCAGGTATGAATATAGGGTCATGCCCCCAGCCTTTTGTGCCTCTTTCTTCTGATATCACTGTTCCTTTTGCGATGCCGAGGAACGTCAGGGGTTCGTGCCCGGGTTTAGAAAGGCCGATACATGCCCTGAATTCTGCTTTGCGGTCTTTGCCTTCGAGAAGGCGAAAGAGTCCGGTGTGGCCTATTTTTTCGTGCACCCATTTGGTGTATGTGCCGGGGAAATTGTTGAGTGAGCCTATGAAAAGTCCTGAATCCTCGACTATCACTGTTTTTCTGGTTTTGCCTGAGATGTATTCTGCGCCTGCTGCTGCTATTTCTTCTATGCTGTCTGATCTTATTTCCGGGTAATTGACATCGACATGTTCTATTTCAATTCCTATCGGGTTCAGGAACTTTCGGAACTCTTTGAGCTTGTTTTCGTTTCCTGTCGCAAAGTGGATTTTCATGATTATTAATGATATGCAGAAATATTTAAAATGAAGGTGAGATATTTATTATTGGAAGTGCAATATCAATCTTGGGGTGTGTATCATGGATGGAGTAAAGAATACAGGTATAGTGCTTTTTTCGCTGGGAATAGGGGTTATTCTGCTTTATGTTTTTTATCATTACATTGCCGGCTTTATTGGCGCTGATATGCCGCTGGTTATAAAGGCTGGTCTTCTTGCTATGTTTTTCGGGCTTGTGATTGTTATGGTGCAGCTCGTTTTTGAGAGGATAGGCGATTCGAAGAAAGAAAAGAAGAGTTTGAAAGACTGAAGAGGTGAATGAGATGATTGTTGTGACAACGGATTTTGTCCAGGGAAAAGAAATAGCAGAAACTTTGGGGCTTGTAAAGGGCAATACAATAAGAGCTAAATGGTTTGGAAAGGATATTGTTGCAGGGCTCCGCCAGATTGTCGGCGGCGAACTGAAAGAATATACTGAGATGCTGACTGAGGCAAGGATAGAAGCAGAGAAGAGGATGGTTGAGGATGCGAACAAGCTTGGCGCAGATGCTGTAATCAACGTGCGCTTCCAGACGTCGCAGATAATGGCTTCTGCAGCTGAATTATTAGTGTATGGGACTGCTGTCAAGCTGAAATGATTTTTTTCCTCTCTGCATTTCGTGTAAATAATATATACACCAGTGGACTAATATTTGGTTATGTAGTTGGTGATATTGTATGAGCAAGTACGAGTATGTTGATTTGAAATATCGGCCGGGCTCCACGGACCTTGTTGCCAAGTACCGGCTCCAGCCTAATGGCATTCCTATTGAGAAGGCATGCGAGCATATCGCTGCTGAGTCGTCTATCGGTACATGGACTGATGTATGCACTATGTCTTCGCGCATAAAAAATAAGCTTAAGCCGCATGTCTATGAGATTGACAGGCGCGCAGGAACTGTGAAGATCGCGTATGTGAGAGAGCTTTTTGAGGACGGGAATGTTGCGCAGATTCTTTCGAGCATTGCCGGCAATATTTTTGGCATGAATGCTGTAAAGTCGCTTCGGCTTCTTGATATTTCGTTCCCGCGATGTATGGTTGCGGCGAATAAGGGCCCTGCTTTTGGAATTAGCGGGGTCAGGAAAGTGACCGGAGTGAATAAGAGACCGCTTGTCGGCACTATCATCAAGCCGAAGGTGGGGCTGGATTCCAAGGGACATGCGCAAGTGGCGTACAATGCATGGGTTGGGGGCCTTGATATTGTGAAGGATGATGAGAACCTTACTTCACTTGTGTTTAATAAGTTTAATGAGCGCATCAGGCTCACGCTTCATGCGCGCGATAAGGCTGAAGTCAGGACCGGTGAGAGGAAGTTCTATATGCCCAATGTTACAGCTGAGACTAATGAGATGCTGAGAAGGGCAAGGTTTGTGAAGGCGCATGGCGGGGAGTATGTGATGATTGACATCCTGACTGCAGGATTTTCTGCTCTCCAGACGCTTAGGGACGCGGACCTTGGGCTTGTCATTCATGCGCATCGCGCTATGCACGGCGCAATCACAAGGAACCCTGAGCATGGAATCTCGATGCTTACTGTTGCAAAAATTGCCAGGCTCATCGGGGTTGACCAGCTGCATATAGGCGCAATCATCGGGAAGATGCACGGTTCAGGCAAAGAAGTCTTGTCGATAGAGGAAGGTGTTACAGGCAAAGTTGTGAAAGAGGATGATAAGAAGGATGTTCTTTCGCAGAAATGGCATGGTACGAAACCTGTTTTGCCTGTTGCTTCGGGGGGGCTGCACCCGGGCCACGTGCCGGGAGTCGTAAAGTATATGGGCAATGATATTGTTATGCAGTTTGGGGGCGGTTGCCACGGGCATCCGAAGGGTACGGAGGCTGGTGCGAGGGCCATAAGGCAGGCTGTTGAGATGCTTGGGCCTGGGAAGAGAAAGCTGCCTGAAGAATACAGGGAATTGAATGAGGCGCTTACGTACTGGGGTAAGTAGATGAAGTTTGAGCCTGCACCTGATGTCCAGGAGCGCGTCAATAGGATTATCGAGGTACTTGAGCTTAGCCATATCACTGCCATGAATGTTGTCTGCATGCGGTCATGGAAGTCGAAAGCGAGGGCTTATGCGCGGATATGGTCGCTTCCGCGTATATGGCAGAGGGCGCTTGGTGTGGAGGCGCATTATGTTCTTGAGGTCCTGTCTGAGCGGTTTGACAGGCAGTCAAAGAATGATCAGGACAGGAC
>CBDUVR010000138.1:0-4069 GCA_965370705.1 uncultured archaeon
AGGCACCAAGCATCCAAAATACCTGTACTCAGGCGTAATAGCCGGCATCAGGGACTACGGCAACAAAGTAGGCATCCCGAACGTCGGCGGCATGGTCTATTTCGACGATTCTTACCTCACAAACTGCCTCGTAAACGTCGGCTGCATCGGTCTCCTGAAAAAAAGCGAACTCATACACAGCTATGCCGGCGGCGCAGGCGACTTATATGTCCTTCTGGGCGGGAAAACAGGCCGCGACGGCATCCACGGCGTAACTTTCGCATCAGAAGAACTCAGCGAAGATTCAGAGACATCAAGCAGAAGCGCAGTCCAGGTAGGCCAGCCAATCATCAAAGAGCCGGTCATACACGTATGCCTTGAAGCAAACAGGAAAAAGCTCCTCACAGGCATGAAAGACCTCGGCGGTGGCGGCCTCTCATGCGTCGTAGGCGAGATGGCGCAGCCGGTCAGCCTCGGTGCACACATCAACCTCGAGAAAGTGCCCATGAAAGGATCAGGCATGGCGCCGTGGGAGATATGGGTATCAGAATCCCAGGAGCGCATGATGGTCACAGTGAAGCCAAAGGACCTCAAGGCTGTGCTTGACCTGTGCAATGTGTGGGACGTCGAGGCAAATGTCATCGGCGAAGTGACAGGCGGCAAAAATGTTGTGGTTGATTACAATGGCACAAACATATTCAACATGGACATCAACTTTCTGGTTGAAGCACCGGTATACAAACGCCCGATAGAGCTCCCAAAAATCAACGAAACAGAACCAAACCTCCCGGAGCCGGCAGACTACAACAAGCTCCTTTTAGGCCTTCTCTCATCATTCAACATCGCAAGCAAAGAAGACATCATAAGAGTCTACGACCATGAGATCATGGCATCCACAGTCATAAAGCCGCTTGTCGGCAAGCTCAACAGGACAACACACGGCGATGCAGTAGTGCTGAAGCCGCTCCTGCACTCATACAGGGGCCTTGCAACCACATCTGACGTCAACCCGGCAATGGTCGCAGCCGACCCATTCTGGGGAAGCGCATCTGCCATAGACGAAGTATCAAGGAACCTCGCAGCAGTTGGCGCGCGCGCCCATTCACTCGCAGACTGCCTGAACTTCGGCAACCCTGAAAAGCCTGACCGCCTGGGCGTGTTCCACGAAAGCGTGCGCGGCCTGGGATACGTCGCAAAAGGTCTTGGCGTGCCATTTGTCTCCGGAAATGTCTCTTTTTACAATGAAGCTCCCGACAAGGCAATCCTGCCGACACCCGCAATCTTTGCAGTCGGCATAGTCAACGACATACGTAGAACGTGTACAGCTGAGCTAAAGGCAGAGAGCAACCCCCTGTACGTCATCGGCGGCACAAAAAAAGAGCTGGGCGCATCCGCCTATTACCGCCTCAGGAACGCAGATGGCGGGGCAGTCCCGAAAGTTGACGTCAGCCTCCTCAAAAACACATGCGAAGCAGTAGTCGCATCAATCGAAAATAGCGCAATCGCCGCATGCCACGACATATCTGACGGCGGCATAGCCGTATGCCTGGCAGAGATGATCATAGGCTCAGATAACCTCGGAGCAACAGTAGATATCTCAAGCCTCTGTAATCTAAGGACAGACTACAAATTATTCTCAGAATCAAACACAAGATTCATCGCAGAAGTCAGGGATATCCCCTTATTCGAAAAAATCATGAAACATAACAACGTGCCCTTTTACAAAATAGGCAAAGTGACAAAAGAAAAGCTCATAATTAATGACAGCAGCAAAAAAATCATTGACATTGACTCAAAGACATTATCCAGAACATGGGATGATGGTATCAGGAAAATTGTTGCTTAATGGTGTTGTAAATGAAAACAGAAGACATAAAAATCGCAGTAATGGTGATGGAAGGCACGAACAACGAGGTTGCCACCTACGACGCGTTTTCCCAGCTCGGCGCAGCCCCTGAAATCGTGCACATCAACCAGTTCCAGAAAAAAGACATTCCTCAGTACATGAAAAGAAAGATTGGCGACTACCAGTGCCTCTTCTTCCCGGGCGGTTTTTCAGCAGGCGACTATGTGAGAGCAGGCGCAATATGGGCTGCAAGAATGAAATCCGCTCTAAAAGACGATATCATTAAGTTCACAAAAGACGGCTGCCCAATCGGCGGAGTATGCAATGGCTTCCAGGTCCTCGTGGAGCTCGGGCTCCTGCCGGGAACCCCTGAAATAATACCCCCTCATCCAAATGCAGTCCTGAGGCTAAATGCATCATCGCACTTTGAGTGCCGCCATGTTCTCCTGAAGCATGTTTCGCGCGGCAAATGCGCATGGACAAAATCCATACCAAACGCAGCAATTCTCGAGATGCCAATTGCCCATGGTGAAGGCAACTTCACCCTCCCTCTTGAAAAAAAGGATGAGATTCTCAAAGAGCTTATTTCAAATGACCAGCTCGTATTCAGGTACGTTGATGATTCCGGCAGTTTCAATGAAGAATACCCATGGAACCCGAACGGTTCCATATACAACATTGCAGGAATATGCAACACAGATGGCAATGTATTTGGCATGATGCCGCACCCGGAAAGAGTTTTCAGTAAGTACACGCTCCAGAGATGGTATACAATGAAAACAGAGGATGAGCAGGGCCCGGGAGTTGCAGTATTCTCATCTGTCCTGGATTATATAAAGAGGAGATTCTGATGTGCGGGATAATTGGTATTATAAGCGCAAAGCCGGTTTCTGCAAGCCTGCATGTCGGGCTGCTTGCACTCCAGCACAGGGGGCAGGATGCATGCGGCATATGCACACATGACGGGAAGATGAATCTAAAGAAAGATATCGGTCTCGTCAGTGACGTGTTCACAGAAAAAGACATCCGTGAGTTAAAAGGAAACATGGGCATAGGCCATGTCAGATACACGACAGCAGGCACGAACACGAAAAAAAATGCGCAGCCTTTTACAGTAGAGATGCCTATAGATATTGCAGTTGCAAGCAATGGCAACACAATCAACACACCTGATCTTGTTGATTATTTATGGGAGAATAATGTTTCCATGCATACAACATCAGACACTGAAGCTGTCCTGGGTGTCTTCAAACTTGAGCTGAAGAAGGCAGCCTGTCATGAAAAAATAACTTCAGAACACGTATTTCTTGCAGCTAAAAGGATGACGAAGCGCGTTTTTGGGAGCTATTCACTTGTCTTCATGATAGAGGGTATCGGGCTCCTTGCAGTGCGCGACCCGTATGCTATCAGGCCCCTTGTCTTTGGAAAAAGCAGGGATGAAAAGGAGAAAGCCTACATATTTGCTTCAGAAAGCGTAGCAATAGATGTTCTTGACTATAAGGCTGTCTGCGATGTCAAGGCAGGTGAAGCGATACTTGTCGACACTGAATTTAATGTGACAAGGCGCATCCTTTCAAAAGTCAAAAAAAAAGGCCACTGCATGTTTGAATATGTGTACTTTGCAAGGCCTGACTCTGTGCTTGACCATTCAAGTGTTTATGATGCAAGGCTTGCCCTTGGCCGGGAGCTTGCCAGTCAATGGTCAGGGAAGGATATAGATACAGTCATTGCAGCTCCAGACACGTCGCGGACAGCAGCGCTCGCATTCGCAAACACCATTGGTGTAAAATACCGTGAGGGCCTTATAAAGAACAGGTATATCGGGCGCACCTTCATCATGTCGACGCAGGGCCAGAGGGATGATGCCATAAGAATCAAGATAAACCCGATTTCATCTGAAATCAAGGGAAAGAAAATAGCTCTTGTGGATGACAGCATTGTGAGGGGCACAACTTCAAAAAAAACGGTCCAATTGTTAAGAAATGCCGGCGCAAAGGAAGTGCATCTCCTGTCCTCATGCCCCCCGATAATCAATCCCTGCATCTACGGGATTGACATGCCCACAAACGAGGAGCTTATTGCCCATGGCCGCACTATTGATGAAATTGATGATATCCTGAAAGCAGACAGCCTGACATACCAGAACATGGACGGCCTTAACAAGGCAATAGGCATTGATCACCTGTGCACCGCCTGCCTTGGCGGCAAATATCTGATACCGATGAAAGATAGCACAGTAAAGAC
>CBDUVR010000139.1:0-4045 GCA_965370705.1 uncultured archaeon
ATGGGCGTAAAAATATCTGATATTATTCCAAAAAGAGAGCTTGAGATGAGTGAAATACGCGGGAAGACACTTGCAGTGGATGCGCTGAATACTCTTTACCAGTTTCTTTCGATTATCAGGCAGTATGATGGCAGCCCCCTCAAGGATGAGAAGGGAAACGTGACGAGCCATCTTTCAGGCATATTTTACCGGTCTTTGAATCTTATGCAGTCCGGAGTGAAGCTTGTTTATGTATTTGACGGCAAGCCGCCTGTGTTCAAGTCAGGGACCAACAGTGAGAGGAGGAAAGTGAGGGCTGAGGCGAAGAAGAAGTGGGCTGAGGCTGTTGAGAGAGGCGAGCTTAAGGAAGCGAAGAAGTATGCGCAGGCGTCAGTGGAGATGACTGATGAGGTGCTTAAGGAGTCGAAAGAGCTCTTGTGCGCGCTTGGGATATCTGTTGTGGAGGCGCCGTCGGAAGGTGAGGCGCAGGCAGCTTACATGGCAGGGAAAGGGATGGTCTATGCTGCTGCGTCGAGTGATTATGATGCGCTTCTGTTCGGGGCGCCCAGGCTTGTGAGGAATCTGAATATTACAGGGAAACGGAAGCTTGCGGGCACGAATATCTACAGGGACATCAGGCCGGAGATGATTGAGCTTCCCCGGCTTCTTTTGAAATTGCGCATTACCCGTGAACAGCTGGTAAATCTTGGGATTCTTATTGGCACTGATTACAATCCCGGGGGTATCAAGGGTGTAGGCCCTAAGACTGCCTTGAAGCTTGTGCTGGAGCATAAGACACTTTCTGAACTTGAGAAGAATATAGAGTGGAATTTTGATGTGAGTGCGCGCGAGATTCGCGACTTTTTTTTGAATCCGCCGGTTGTTGATGATTGTGATGTTGCCGGCCGGGAGATTAATCGGGAGAAGATAAGGAGCATTTTATGTGACAGGCATGATTTTTCCTCTGAGCGTGTCGACAGCATGTTCAGGAAGATGGATGATATTCGGGAGCAGAGAAAGCAGACGACATTGGGCAGGTGGAAGTAAAGTCTCATTTCTTTTATTAAGTTCGTATTCCAAATACTTGTCTGGTGTTTATGCTTCAGCAGCTTGTGAGGAGATATCCGGTAATAAGGCGGCGCATCCTGAGCCCGTTTGTCGTGGATGTCAATCCGAATATGGTGACTTTGCTTTCGCTCCTTTGCGGAGTGTTTTCAGGGTATTTTTTTTTCACACGCAGTTTTGCTTTGGCTGCGCTTTTCCTCTTTCTTAACGGGTTTCTGGATGTTTTGGATGGTGAGATTGCGAAGAAAGGGAGGCCGACGAAGAGAGGCGATTTTCTTGATCATACGTCTGACAGGGTTTCGGATGTGTTCATCTATTTCGGTCTTGCGTATTCTGGTCTTGTCTCAGCGGATTTGGTTTTTCTGACGCTTGTGTGTCTCCTGCTCGTTTCGTACCTGGGTACGCAGGCGCAGGCGCTTACCAAGGAGAGGATGTACGGCGGGATTGCAGGGAGGTCTGACAGGCATGTGATTTTGTTTTTCGGGGCTTTAGGGATGTATGTTTTTCCCGGGGCGCTTGTTTATTCTGTTTATCTGATTTTGTTGTTGTCTTTGGTTACTTTTTTCCAGAGGTTTTTTGGAATTTATAGGAAACTTGGAAAATGAGTTTTGAGGTGTGGAGTTGGAAAGACAAGGGGATTTAATTGTTAAAATAATAAATATATGGTAGGACAATAGAGTGACTTATGGGCAATGAGAATATCAAAAAGATTATGCGCGATATCAAAGCTATCAGGATACAGGGCGCGAGGGAGGTGGCTGTGGCTGGCGCAAAGATTCTGATGATGAAAGCTGAGCAGCCGGGGGCGCGAAGTTCGCGCGCGCTTCTTCTCGAGCTTAGGAAGGTATCGAAAGAAGTTATGGGTCTTCGGCCCACTGAGCCTGCGCTCCGGTTCGGCCAGGAGTTGATTATTTCAAAGGCAGCTTCCCGGAAAGGCCTTGGTGCTGATGAGTTGAGGAAGTATATTGTGCAGGTTTGCAGGAATTATATTTTCGAGACACGAAGGGTTCTTGAGAAGATTGCGCTTTATGGTTCGCGGGCTATTGTCTCTGGTGATGTTGTTATGACGCATTGCCACAGCCACTGCGTGATTGAGATTTTCAGGGCCGCGAAGAGGCAGGGCAAGGATTTTACTGTCATTGTTACTGAGACGCGGCCGCTTTATCAGGGGACAATCACTGCCAGGGAGCTTGTGCGCGAGAAAGTGGATGTAGTGTATTGTGTTGATTCTGCTTCAGCTGCTGTGATGGCGAAGGCTACGAAGGTTCTTGTGGGTGCTGATGCTATTACTGCGGAGGGGGCTATTGTAAATAAGATCGGCACTTACCAGATTGCGATTGAAGCGAAGGAGTATAAGGTGCCGTTTATTGTGGCGTGCGGGACGCATAAGTATGATTCGAGGACTGCGCTTGGATTTCCTGAGCCGATAGAGCAGAGGGCAGTGAGGGAAGTTGCAGACCCAAGAAAAATAAGGGGCGCAAAGATAATCAATCCTGCTTTTGATGTGACGCCGAAAGAGTATATTCATGAGATTGTTACTGAGATCGGGGTGTATTCACCTGAAACTCTTGTTGGCATTCTTGAGGCTAAAGCCAGGGGAGCAGGGGATTAAGATGCCGGTTGAGACTGAAGTGAAAATAAGCGTGAGTTCCTTTAAGAAAGTAAAGGAGAGGCTGGTGAAGGTGAAGGCCAGAAATATTTCCACTGTTCATGAGAAGAATGTTATTTATGATACGTCAGCAGGTAACCTGAGGGAAGAGGGGGTCGGGCTCAGGCTCAGGTGCGAGGAGGATCGGGCGAAAGGTTCTATTAGAGCGATAATTGTCACGCTCAAGGGTCCGAAAATGAGGAGTATTGTGAAGGAGAGGCTTGAGTTTGAGGTGCGGGTGTCGAGTTTCAGGAAGGTGCATGAGATCCTTTGTGCGCTTGGCTTCAGGAAAGCGCTGATTTATGAGAAAATGAGAGAGAAATGGATGATTGGGAAAACAGAAATATGTCTTGATACTCTTCCTTTCGGGAAGTATGTGGAAATTGAAGGTGATATGGAGAGTATATCCGGCACTGCGGGAAAACTTGGATTCAGTGAGAGGCAGTTTGTTACTTCAAACTATTTTGAACTTGCAGGGGAGAAAGGCGTTGAAGGTGATATTCTTTTTGATAGTGATTGATGTGGTGTGTGGCTTGCATGCAGGATACTGAGAGGGACAAATTAAGGGAGTGGATTGCAAAAAGGTACGTGGAGGGGTATACAAGGGAGAAGATGGTAAAGGTTTTAGCAGGTTATGGCTACAGTGAGCAGGATGCGGATGCAGAGATTAAGGCGGTTATGGCTATGACTGATGAGGGTGCCAGGGACCAGGGCATCCAAATCGGGAAACTGGTTAATGAAGTTGCAGGGGTTGTGAAAAATTATGATATTGTTGCGCATTTCCAAAAAATGGAGTATGTGTTGAGGAATCCTGCGGGGTTCATTGCCGGGATAAGGGAGCAGGAGGACGCAGCTCCGGCAAAGGCGGGCATATATTTACTTTTGAATGTCTGCATGTTTTCTGTCCTGAGGGCTGCGGTAAACTATATTTTTGGGGGACCGCTGCTGTACTTTGTTGTCGATGTGGTGTATATTGTTTTATTGTCCGGGGTATCATTTGCTGTATTTGGCTGCGTTATCCATAGAATACTTCTTTCATTGAATGGAAGAGGGAATCTTTTTGATACTCTGCAGGTGCTTGCGTATTCTTCGTCTGTTCTTATATTTGCGCCGCTGCCGTATCTCTGGGTGCTGCCTGCTATTTACGGGTTTGTTCTTGCGGTTTTTAATCTTTCAGTTGTGCATAAAGTTAAGAGGCTGAATGCGCTGATTGCTGTTTGTATGCCGACGATAATCGTGATTGTTCTCTTTGCGGCCATGTATGTGATTGGAACTCATTGAGCGAGGGATACCACATATCTGTTTTTTGGATTTCAGGTGAATGGCGGCTTTGCAGGCCATGGGCAGTTGCGG
>CBDUVR010000140.1:0-4033 GCA_965370705.1 uncultured archaeon
TTTTCCACAACCTGGGGCGTCGAAAAAAAGATCTGGTGACTTCTCCACAATTCCGCCCGAACCTCAGGCGCATCTTTCCCGGTTATCGTAACAAACCTATCCTCATCCACAAGCATGACATCCTTAAAGGAATCCACATGCTGGTTGACAAGCGGCTTAGTAGGCGCAAGAATGAGGATCTTCGAATCAGGATGCTTCGCCAGGCGAATAGCAGCAAGGCCAATCGCAATAGGCGTCTTCCCGGTGCCTGTCGGGAGAACGACAAGCGTATTCTTCTTCGCAGCCTCGGCAATAATCGTCTCCTGGTAAAGCCTTCTCTCGATTGTATTTTCCTTTATCAGCGGGTGCGAAAGACAGGGCGCATCAGGTATATCAGCCATGACTTAATCTTCGCTAATCTCTTTTAAATATATTCTACATGCGCCCTGCCGATAGAAATTATAAGAGGTCAAATCTTCATCCTTTTTCTTATATTGTCTACTTCTGCGTCTTTTATTTTAAACAAGACTTCCTTGCATTTAACCAGAAAACGTGGAGCGCCATCAACAATTTTTCGGTATTTTTCTTCAGATATTTCCCTGTCTGCATAATACTGCGCATCTACTCGTAATGCCATAGAGGTTCTAATCTGTTTCACGTCTTTTGCGTCAAAGTAGTTCAAAAGAAATATGTTCATGAATTCAATTGTACAGGTATGGTTTTCACACTTTATGCCGATCTTCATCAAAATAGCATACAGTGCAAAATACATAGCATAATAACTGGAAGATATCTCCCAATCTTTATTCTCTTCTAAAACAGCAGCAGCTCTTAATGCGCTTTCCGATTTTTCCAGATAAACTTTACTGAGATTATCATTTGGTTCAACAAGCTCTATTCCCTTTTTTACTTTTAAACACCATTTAATCTTTTCCATATCTAAACTCCCTCACATACGACACAAATTGCTGAACATTCTCAATAAGAATACGGTCCTTTATAACTTCTTCTAAGAACAGGTCTTTTTTTATAAGCGCTTTTTTAAAAACAGTCATTCGGTAATGCTTAACATTGATCTCTATTTTGTATGCCTCAGATATCATATCGATTTCCTTGCTATTATATTCTCCTGCAACGAAGATATCCAAGTCAGAATCCTTTTTTGGTGCTCCTTTTGCATAGCTTCCAAATATTGCAACAACGCCCCTGCAATGAGGAAGTATGTTTTTAGCGATTTCCTTTATAAACGGCTGTTTTTTGTAAAAATTTATTGTTCTTAAGTATTCCAATGCAGATATGAAATGAACTGCCATTTGAGCATCGTCAAGATTAAGAAAATATAACTTGTTTTTTCCCTGGGTTGTGCTTTTCAAAAAGCCTTCTTCTTCAAATTCTTTTAGCGTATTTGCCACTGTTTTTTGGTTGTGGTTTCTCTTTTTTGCGATGCAGCTGCCGGTAAGCCTGATTTCATAATCTCTTATAAATTCTTCAAAGATTTGTACACGCGCATTATTAAGTAACATATTACTAATATAAGTAATAATTTATTTATATCTCTTTCGGTCTATTATCGTGTGCATTTTTTCCAAACCTATATATGCAACAAAAACAAGATACTGATAATGCTTGAGGAATTCAATAAAGCAGTAAAAGAGAAAGGCATAACCTTCCAGCTATTATTTTACATCCTCCTTGCGCTTTATTTTACACTAGTCTCAATTAGTGCCATTCTGGCCCTATCTGCACAGGCAGTCCCGCAATTTTTATTTTCATTAATGTGGATTTTTGCAATGCTGCGTGCTTTGAGCAGGAATAACTTATATTTTGCATTAAAATTATCACTACTCCAGTCCTCTTTGATTCTTTTCCTTTTCGCTTTGCTGCCGGCAATACAGATTTATTTATCCATATCCTGTATGGCGGCTTATTTATCAATAGCAGGAATATCACTCATTCTCGGATTGCTGTACAGTTTCCTTTTCAGCAAAGCAAGCGACACAAGCTTAAAATTACTGGCACCCAGCATTCTCTTTTCTGCGCTATCATCATTTAGCTTTGGAGCCGCGAGAGCAGTCACTATTTTGATTGAAAATGTGGGTGACCGGATGCAGGCTATCCAGAGCCTGCTGCCTGCACTCAACATCCCACAAATTGATGATCTTTTCAGGCAGCCTCTTTTTGACGCAGCAACCGGCTTCATCTTGTTTTTTGTATTCTTCAATGCGCCCTTCATCATATATTTCCTGATGCGCAAAGACAGAAATTACCTCTATTTGATCTCATATATAATCCCGGTCTTCATCTTTGTTCTCACATGCGCCATATTTGACCATATCATGCAGAATGTTCTGACAATGATGCCCTGAAAACATAAACTCAACCAAACCATACAGGCACTCAAATTTAATAAAGTAAAAGAACCATTATTTCTATATGATTCCAGCCGCAGAGATTCACGCAAACCTCAAAAAATACAAAAACATCAAAATAGGGACAGTCTGCTCGCATTCTGCGCTCCAGCTCTTCGCAGGCGCTCGCGACGAAGGCTTCAAAACAGTAGGAATATGCACAGAAGACAGGGTAGACACATACAAAGCATTCCCCCATGCATGCCCTGACGAATTCATCATCGTAGACAACTTTAAAGACATCCTGAAGCCGGAAATACAGGACCAGCTCCTTGCAAAAAACGTGATTCTTGTGCCCCACGGCTCATTTGTTGAATACCTTGGCCCGAAAAACATTGAAAACACACTATATGTGCCGATGCTCGGCAACAGGGCAGTTCTTGACTGGGAAGGAGACAGGAAAAAAGAGAGGCACTGGCTGGCAGAAACCGCAGGCATTTCCATGCCGAGGGTATTTTCAAACCCAAACAGCATAGACTGCCCCTGCATCGTCAAGTTTGACGGCGCAAAAGGCGGCTCAGGCTACTTCAAAGTCAGAGACGCAAGGCAGTATTATGATGAACTCAAAAAGCGCAACATCACAATAGACTCAACAACAATACAGGAATACCTCCTGGGTGTAAGATACTACATTCATTACTTCTACAGCCCCATAAGCAGGAGTGCCTACCCCTGCAGCGCAGGCTCAGTCGAGATAACAGGCATTGACAGGCGCGACGAAAGCAACATAGACGAGCTCCACCGCTTTGGCATGACGCAGGACGACCTATCAAAAGCAGGGATTGAGCCCACCTACACAGTAACAGGCAACACAGGCTGTGTCCTCAGGGAATCCCTCCTGCCCCACATCCTGGATCTCGGCAGAAGAACAGTTGATGCATCACAGGAACTTTTTAACCCCGGGATGCTCGGTCCTTTCTGCCTTGAAACCGTCATCAGCCCAAACCTGGAAATCAATGTATTTGAGATAAGCGCGCGCATAGTTGCTGGAACAAACATCTGGGCAGAAGAATCCCCTTATTCTTACCTTTCCTACGGGAAGCCGATGTCCTGCGGGAGAAGAATAGCGCTAGAGGTAAAAAGCGCAAAAAAAACCGGCACCTTGGACAAAATTTTATGTTAAACAATCCACTAAAAAAGAGTAAAAAGCGTCCACGAATTCAGACATTAAAAATATAACCTCAAATATATTTAAAACTTTCATGCCTTGCATTTAAATATTTTCATGCAGATAAATTCTATGTGGGATGTGGAGTGCAGCCTCTTTGCAGGCTGCTCAATTCTGTATCAGTACACGCACAGGTGATAACTCATGAAATATGCTGCTTTAGTAACAATTGGACTGAAAGAAGGCATCGTTGACCCCGAGGGTCAAAACACGAAAAAAGCGCTCGATCTCCTGGGCTTCTCAAATGTCTCAGAAGTCAAAGTATCAAAAGCATTTGAAATTACACTGGACGCAGAAGATGAGAAAACAGCAAAAGCGCAAATAGATAGCATGTGCATGAAGCTTCTGACCAACCCGGTCGTAAACAACTACACGGTGAAATTCAGATGAGTGATCTCTTCATCAAAAAAACACCATTTGGACTGTATGAACTTAATATTCTTAACGCATCTGACAGGGAACTTGAATCACTCAGCAA
>CBDUVR010000141.1:0-4025 GCA_965370705.1 uncultured archaeon
ATGCTAATTCTATTATGGGTGCCAAACAGCCTTATGAAACTGTGCTTCGAAATGCAGGCACTGATGTTGCTGAAAAAATTGAATCAAATGTTACATGGACTATAAAGAGGATGCCTGTTGCGGTATTTTCAGGCGGTTCCATCAGCCGGCAGGTGCAGGTGTATTTCAGGCTGCCTGACTCTGCATATGCGAGCACACTTTTTGTGGCAGACAGTACAGGACACCCGGTTGCGCGCATTTTTGAGGACAATAATATCATTTGGAGTGCAGAGCTTCCTGATGCGAAGACAATTTATTATATCCATTATTCAGAGGACATCAACCTGACAGAATATGCCTATGATACAGACGTATTGGTGTCGGGCACAACCATAAATAATTCCGTTATATCTACAAATTTTTCAGCTGCCGGCCAGAATAGCATGATATTTGATGGCATGGAGTTTTTTGATGGCAACGGAATGGAGCTTGAGACTCTGGCTGTGCCGTTAATTAATAACAACACGGTTTTTGCTGAGGCAAATTACAGCAGCGGGGTGTCGCTAAAAATATACAGCAGAATACCAAAAGTAGAGGTTTATTCAGACCACGGCATCAATGTTACGATATCGCTCTCAACAGACTTTACAGAATTTTATGCCGGCGGAAGTGTGTATTCTTTTTCTGCAGGAAGCTATAACGGAATAACAGATTTTGTGGATGTTTACAATACAAGCGGGCTTGCAGTGATTGGTGACTCGATAAATTTCTCGGTATCTGGTGCGGGATTATACAGGGAAATCAAGTTGTACAATGTGAGCGCTTTTGAGATTTATGCGCACAACGGGAACTACACCAATGCTGTTGCGGAAAGGGATGCTTATTTTAGCCCGTTATCCTACCTGATAGGGATACCAGAAGATATAAAGGGAGTCTCAACCCAATTGTTTTCAGATATGTCGTTGCCTAGTTCACAGAGCGTGCTAAAAGAAAGCCTGGGCTTATCTGGTATTAAATTTCAGGTACTTTTCAATGAAACAGAAAACTATGCGTCCATTCCCCGGGATCGCGGTGTTCTTGTGGTAAAGCACCCCATTTCAGTGCTTAATAGGTTTGGGGACGCTGAAAGTACATATCTTGGTGTTGCAGTATGGTCAGGAAAATGATTGCCAACAGAAAAGGATTTATTCATACACTTGAGGCATTGATTGCGGCATCAATGGTTTTGGGATTCGTAGCGTTTGTTGTTCCCGTACTTCAGGAACCCCCTGAATTAGGCCAGATAGAGCGCGAGAGAATGTCAGAGCGGCTTTCTACAATGGATCTTTCCGGTGACATTTCAAGCTACATCACAAATGACAGCGCAAACCTTTCCGGGCTTAAGGACAGGATTGCCTCTGAATCAGACGCATACATGTATTCTATCGGAACCGTTTCGTATGCAACAGACATTATTGTGGGAAACAGGCAGCTGGATTTTGTATCAGGAGACAATATCATCACAGATATGACTGTTTCTACTTCGCGCAACAATGTAGTTGAATTGCCCGAGACAACAATATGGGATGCCTACGGACCTAAAGACACAAATGTTATTATAGCAGGCCTTAATTTTACCAGCACTAGAATTAGCCCCACAATCCTTCGAATAAATTTTGTATGTTCCGCAGAACTAGGAGCGTATCACTACCGAATAAAAAAAGTTGATATTGAAAGTTTGCTGCCCAAGGACACAACAATCTGGGTGTCCTCATACCTTCCTTCAGAGATGGATTTGATAAATTTTCCAAATAATTAGCAATTTGCACTAAAATATATAATAAGGGGTACTGCCTAAATTAAAGGGGAGAATATATGCGCGCCTTAATTATACTTTGTCTGGTTTTGATGTTGCTGCCTTCACTTGCCGCAGCCACACCACAACTTGTTTCTTTGAGCGGAAAAATGACTGATGCTTTTGGAAATAATATAACCGGTTTTCGTGACATGGCCTTCCGGTTGTACACTCAGGAAACCTTGGGAACCGCCATATGGAGTGAAAACTGGAACACAAGTACCGAAAAAGTGACGTTTGGCTCTGATGGCTATTTTTCGGTTCTTATCGGATCTCACAATCCACTTGACCTGCCTTTTGATACACAGTATTGGCTTGAGATACAGGTTCAGTCAGACAACCTTACTCCTCGTTTCAAGCTGGGTTCTGTTCCATACACATTTAGGGCAAACATAACCGAAAATCTTGCGGCAGGGGCAAAGGCTGCTGGAAATCTTAATATGAATGGTTATGATTTGGTGGGTGCCGGAGGCATTTACGGCACTACCTTATATGAGGGCGGGACTGCATTGTCTTCAAAATATATTCCCACATCCAGTTTTGGCACGGGTTTTCTTGGATGGACAAACCTCACGAATTATCCTTCGGCGTGCCCGGCAGGAAAGTTCGTAACAACACTTGGCGACACCATAACATGCGGAGAGCCTTCTGTTGCAGCGGCAGGCGGATGGACCGATGACGGGGCTATTGTTAGGCAGACGACATCAACAGACAATGTTGGGGTCGGAACCTTGATTCCGCAGGCAAAACTGCATATTGCAGGTGGCTCTCTTCTTGTGAACAACAGCATTTCAACAGGCAGCCCGAACCTTGGAATTTTCAGGAATGATGCTTCAGGAGGAAATACTTTATTTTTAGGTGTAGGGGCAACAGGGACTGTACTTGGAGCGAACAGGATTGGGCTTGGCGACACTACAGGCTACCGTCTTGTTTGGGACACGGCGAATGGGAATGTAGGTATTGGAACAAGCGACCCTCAATCAAAGCTTGAAGTTGTCGGAACGCTCAATGTCACAAACATATCTTTTAGGACAAACTGTGCAGACGGAAATGTAATCAAGTTCTCCAATGGTGTTGGAATTTGTGGAGTAGATATTGGAGGGGAAGCAGAAGGTGACACTCTGCAGACAGTTACCGGTCGAGGCAACACAACTACACACAACTTAACTATCGGGGCAACAGTTCTTGCCCAGACAATGCTTGATGTTGTCGGCGACGCGAATGTGACTGGAAATATATATCAAGGGGGAAGTATAGTCCTTGATACATCAACTTCTTTTAGTGGAGGAAATCTGACAGGCACATACAATACCCTTCAACTCGTCACAGGATCTGTCGGACCGGTTCAATTGATCAGTACATCAGTCACACCAGGCGATTACGGGTCAAGCACAGTTATTCCAACATACACCATTGACGCTGACGGAAGAATCACACTAGCATCTAATGCTACAATACCTAGCGCGTCAACATCAGTAAAAGGAATAGTGCAGCTTGATAATACTGTTTCGAGTGTAAGCACATCAACTGCCGCAACAGCCAACGCAACAAAAATCGCATACGACACAGCAGCTGCAAAGGCAAGCCCCGGAACCTGTCCTGCAGGACAGGCAGTGCAGAACACAACAACAGGAGGGGTTGAGTGCATTGATTTCTCAACCGGCGGCGAGGTCGAGGGAGCAGGTTCTACAGGATATATTGCACAATGGAATTCTTCAACAACAATAAACGCGTCAGTAATTTATCAGTTAGGCACAAATATCGGCATAGGCACAACAGACCCAAACTCAACAATGCATGTTGTGGGTGATATTAGTGTTACTTCTGGCTACGATATTTGTATTGACAACGGAAATTGTCTGAGCAGTGTTGGATCGGTTTTCTATAATAAGACGGCTGCTACATATACAGGCAGCTTGAGCTTTGGTGGTTTCACAGGCTATAAAGCAGGTGATGCCATTTGTAATGCATCGTTTGAGGGTACGCATCTTTGCAGCATGGCAGAAATATCTTATACTATCGCTACGAGGAACCTTTCCGAGATAACCGGTTGGGTGGGCGAAGCATGGATTGCCACAGGCCCTGCGAAATATTCTCCGGCATCGTTGCCGGTCAACGATTGCAATGGATTTGCACATGGGGCTGCTGACAGTTATCTTGGTAACTGGTGGTCGTTCAGTCAGTCAACCGGAGGTTCCGGTAAGACCGGAAA
>CBDUVR010000142.1:0-4015 GCA_965370705.1 uncultured archaeon
CATGATCAATCTCCATAGCATCTGTCCAATACCCGTAAATTTTCACCATATCGCCCTGAAATACATCCCCCGAAGAATTATCACCCACATCAGAATAAGCAGGAGCAATAGTATCCCCAAGGGTAATATTCCTATAATTATCTCCATAGTTTATCGTAATCGCAGATTCATAGAAATCATAGCCATTATCCTCAACAGACATAGTATAAGTGCCGGCAAACACCCTGTGATACACAACATCCCCGCTGGAACAAGTCAGGCCAGTTAACAACTCGCCGCTATAATTTACAGCTATTGTTGACCCGACCGCACCATTCCAGACAGTGACATTTGCCCCCTCAATTGCCTGACTGTCATTCTGAACATGCACAACTAACCTGTTCTCATCCACCTGACCCGAATAATCAAACACTGATGTCCATCCTGCCATATACGAATTAACAACCAACGTATCCGTAACCAGGGCGCAGCCAACAGCACTGCCATCTATCGTCAAATCATAAGTCCCTGTCGGCACCTTCTCAAACGAAACCACCTCACTGCTTGAAGTTGTATTTGCAGAGAAGAAACACAACCCAAAAGTTTCCTGGAAATCCTCGCAACTTGTTTTACTTAAACTTATATTTATGCCGGCAACAGTCTGGCCGGAACAATTAGCAGCGATACTGACAATTGTCTTATTGAACAAGTACGGCCCGAAATTTGTCTGGTTAAAGAAATGAAAAGCACTAAGCCTTGCATTCTTAATCGGCTGGTTGTTCTGCGCATCCTTCACCTCCACTTCAAACGACGCCCTCAGGCTCTCGTTAAAAGAATGGCTCGCAGTATATCCATTACCACCATTATCCAGCACCAGCTTAGGATAACCATGAGAATGCACATAATACTTGTATATCGAATTGCCATCTACCCTGATTAAAACTTCTCCGTCTATACCCGTAAAGCCCATGTATCTCGGCACTGAACTTAAGTTCTGACCCACATCAAATATCTTAACTGTAGCTGCAGGTATAGGATCACCGCTCAAGTAATCCGTTATCTTCGCATTAACAGAAATCGTGCCAGTCAGGCCCCCGCTAAAGATTATGTCAATTTCCGGGAAATAACCGATCCCGCCGGGACCATAAAATATCCTTGTCTCATAACCGCTTCTATTAACATCCATAATATAATTTGCCGTCACACCCAAATTTACTGAAAAGGTACCATCCACATCAGTCGACAACTGATACAAATCCGAACCACTCGAACTGTCCTTAAAGAGCACCACAGCATCCCCTAACACTCTCGATGGCTCATACTCATCAAAGATTGTCCCGTCTATGGTCGTACTCCCAACCAACTCCACAGCCATTGGATTATCACCCTCCACAGCCGTACAATTTCCGCCGCAGACAGTTTTAGAGTCATATCCCGCAACATTATAAGCCACTACATATTGCGTATCAGAGGGTATATTTATCGAATACTCTCCATTATCATTCGTCCGGACCATGTAATTGTACAAATGCGTCCTTTCGCTGATCGTTACATTAACCCCCCCAAGCGCCCTGCTGCCAACTTTCCTTGTCTCCGCATCCATCACAGTCCCGCTGATAACCGCCTTACCTGTAAGTTCAATATTACCAAAATCATGAGCCGTATTGTACTCCGGCGTGCCAACAGAATCATAACCACTCTTATTGATTTCAAGATGATAACTTACACCATCCCAAATATCCATTGAAAAGTCCCCGTTGCCGTCAGAAGTTGTATTATATAATACAGAGCCATTAACAACCAGCTTTACTTCAGCTGAAGGGATTGGAATTGTAGTAACATTGTTATCCTTATACTTGTCCACTATCCTGCCTTGAACAGCAGCAGAGCCCTTTAATCTTACATACAACGTCGTGCTCCCGCTTGCACTGCTCGTATTTTGCCCATAGCCGTCTTTCGCCACTTTCACAGTATAGCCCAAGGCATTATTCCTTATCCTTATCATGAAGCCTCCGCTTGCATTCGTTAGGGCATTGTACGTGAAATCATCGCCTATTTCTGATATCTCCACATATGCACCCTGTATCGGATTCTCATTGTAATCGTCAACAACAGTACCATCGACCTGCAACAGACCAGTCAAATAAGTATCAATCTGTTGCGACCCATGATACCCTGCATGATTTTTATCCATAGTCTTTGCCTCATATCTGGAAGCAATGAACTGAACATCATAAAGATTACTGGAATTCAACAGACTTGTCGGAATAAGCATTCTGTAATACCCACCCGCGTGAGTAGACGTATTGTAAAAATAAGCATTATCATAACCAAACCTGTTGCTCGTCCCATGCTCAAGCAACTGGACAAATACACCACCCACCGGCTCCTGGTTATCCCGGTCTTTTACATAGCCCTCGACAACAGAGCGGCCTGTCAGCTGATAAGGCTTGGAAACATCCTGCCCCTCCAGAACAGAAAATGGATTAGTATCTCCCACACCACCGTAATCAGGATGAGTTATATTTATCCTGTATTCACTATTGGCATCCCCTGTAACAAATAGCGTCACTTGCCCGTCAGCATCAGTCACACCTTGGGACCCGCCCATACCAATTATCCTCACAAAAGCATCAGGTATCGGCCTGCCATTCGCCGCATCTCTCGTGTTGACTGTAACGCTTCCCCGGTAACGGGCATACAAGGAAAAATTCAATTCAATTGCACTCAACGAAGAATTCGCCCCCTGCATAACTGAAGTTGTCCCAACGTATGAACCATGTGATGCGTTAATAGTGTAGTTGAAATCTCCCCTTATCCACAGATCATAATAACCCGAGAAATTTGTATTGCTAACATAAAGTAATTCGTCACTTGTATAATTGATAACCTCGATTAATACGCTTTCTATGGAAATTTTTGTTTCAATGTTTTTAATAATCCCGTATATGTGTTTGTTACCAGTCAAAGTCATGCTCTCATATTCATTTGTAACGTTCATCTGGTAAGCATTATGTGATACATTCATCCATGGAACAAGCAGAGTGAAATTAGCTATTTCCATTGAATAAAACCCGTTGCCGTCTGTGTTCACAATACAATTTGTCGCATTCATAAAAACTACTTGAGCATTCTCAACCGGCATTGAGTTGTAGGCATCTGTGACAAACCCAGAAAGGTTCTGCACAGTGAATGGAATGTCAGTTACATTCAGGAGATTGTAGTGCGTCACATTTATCCTGAGATTATAATTATCAGGAATTAAGGAGGAAAAATTCATAGTAGTGCCCCACAAGGCGCCATCCCAGCTTAACGTCCCATTCAAATTCGGCGCCTCCGCAACAAAATAACTCACATTCCCGGTCATATTATCAACAATACGATCAACGTGAGATGCATTTACAAAGAAAGTAATTTCAGAAGAATTTTGCGCATAATCCCTGATGAACTTTACTAACACATTCCCGACTGCGAAAACTCCTGTAGTATTAGAACTCTTTAGATTGTAATGTGTCACATTAATTACATAGTAATAATCTTCCGGAACATCCACGTATGTTCTCCAGTAGCCATTTGAATATATCAGTGAGCCCGAACCTGCCACAGAATCGTTCGTATAATACAAAGTGTAATTTGCATCCCCGTTTATGTTCGTGTCATTCAGAACTTCTCCGTCATGACTCACATCTACCCTCAAACTCACGTTCAGAGGATTGCTTGTATTCAATTCCGGTACAACATCCAATGCCCCCACAGCAAAATTTACTGTCGAATTTGAACCTTCCAAATTATAGTGTGTGGCATTTATGGTAGCATAAAAATCCCCTGTATGATCAACATACGCTCTCCAGTAGCCATCAGAATATATCAGTGAGCCCGAACCTGCCACAGAATCATTTGTATAATACAAAGTGTAATTTGCATACCCGTTTATGTTCGTGTCATTCAAAACTTCTCCGCCATGAGTCACATCTACCCTCAAACTCACGTTCAGGGGATTGCTTGTATTCAATTGCGGCACAACATCCAATTCCCC
>CBDUVR010000143.1:0-4003 GCA_965370705.1 uncultured archaeon
GCATGGAGGATTGGATCTGGCTGTAGTGGTCTGTCATGCTTTCGTAGGCTGCGTGTGTTGTGGCGTTCCAGTGAAGGTTTGAGACGTCTACTTCGTAGGGGTCGACTCCTGTGAGGTTTTCGCCTTTTATCCATAGGCCTCCGTCAGCGTTGTTTGAGTTTGCGTCAAGTGTGATGTTGTAGAGGTGATGGGTGTTGTTTTGGGCAGGGAATGTTTCAGGGGGGGAGACGACGCCGAAGTTGATGTCTGTGAATCCCAGTGTCATCAAAAGAATTTTGCCGATTGTGATTGTGGAGTCTCTTGTGTTGTTTTTCGTGGGGTATGTTGATGCGAATTCTACGTCTATCTCGTGGCGGTCCCTTAGTGTTCCTGTGGTGTTTACTGACCATGTGAGTGTGCAGGATTCTCCTTCTGACATGGAGCCGCAGGATTCGGGGTTTGGGGTGTTGTGGATGTAGAGGGGGTTTCCTGCGCCTACTGGTATTTTTGTGTCCGGTGTTTGGGTGGTTGCGTTGTATCTTGCTGTGCCGTTCACTATCCCGCAGTCGCCGTACCAGCACCAGACTGTTGCGTTGATTGTGAAGTTGCGATCTTTTGGGACTATTGTGTTGTCGGGGGGGGTGTTGAGGGATGAGTTTATCAGGCCAAGAGCAGTGACATTGTATGTTGAATAGTCGTAGCTTCCTGCGTTTTCTGATGTGTCGTTTGCAAGGAAGTAGACAGGATAAATGCCGGATTCAGCAGGGGTTATGTTGAATACATAGTAGAAGGTCATTGTGTTTCCCTTCTGCAGGAGGCCGCCGTTTGATGTGTCCCATGTCACTCTCTCGCCTGACCATGTGCCCCCTGTTTTTGTGGTCGGGCCTACAATGTACCAGATGTCGTTTGCTGCATCTATCTGCCATGAAGCGTTGAGGCCGTCGTGATATGCGATATCTTCTGCTAGGATATTCCAGGTTGCGTCGCCGTCGTTTCTTACTTTGAATTATTCTCTCCATGTCTCACTCCATTTATTGTCTGCAGAAACGTTGAAATCTATTGTTCTGTTGATGCCGCTTCCGGGAAGTTGGGTTCCACCTGTGTGGGTGTCTGCCTGGTCTGTGACGTTGTATACAGTTATATTTGTTATGTTGGCTATAGGTACTTTCGAGCCGCCGCCGAATGAGTCAAAGGATGTTACATTGAACCAGATGTGTGTGGAGTTTTCATCGAAGTCAGGATAGTCTTCTGTGTCGTTCACTTCCCATGTGCTGCATGATCTTGTTCCAAAGTTCCAGTCTGTGCAGTGGAGTATTTTTGATATGTTGAGATTGTTTTTCGGGATTGTGAGGCTTGCGTGATTGTAGGTCAACTGGGAGTCGTCAAGTGCGATTATCGGGGTTGTGTTTCCGATATAATCGTAGGCGAATACCTGTCCTGTAATGTCGTCCTCGGGGAGTGCGCCTGAGTAATATTCGATTGTCTGCAGGTCTATGTTATGGCTGCCTGTTATGTTGAGGTCTTTTATCACAAGATTCAGGTCGCCTGAGGATAAGGGTGCTGAGACTTCCAGTGTGTAGTTGTAGTTTTCTGCGATGTTGTCTGTGAAAGATGTTTCTGAAGGGGTTAAGGTGGATGAACTTACTTTTTCTTCGTACATGTTTTTTAGGGTGATTCTTGTGTTGTCTATGCTTTCGCCTGCGAGGTCTGTGTTCGTGACTGTGATTGAATCGACATCTGCGAGTGTGTAGCCGACATCGACTTTGAAGTAGTCTATGTTGAATTCGTGGAATCTTGTGGCTGATTGTGTTGGTGTTCCGCTTCTCCAGAAGGTCAGGGAGCCTGTTATGTTGCCGCCAGCTGTCATGGCGTCTGTTACGTTTGCGCCTGAGATGATAAGGGTGTGTGTTGTGTCTGAACCGTTGGCGTCTATCAGGGTTCCGTTGACCCACGCGTTTCCTGTGTTGTTGTACCAGTCGAGGCGGTAGGAGTAGACATTGTTTGTTTGGGGGTTGTCGTAGTAGGCACGTATGTCTATGTAGTCTATGCGCCAGCTATAGGTGTTGGTGGTGTCTATTTCCTCGTCTTCGAACCTGATGCGCACCATGCCACTTGCGTCTATGAGGTTTTCGACGTTTGCTGTTGTTTCGCAGGTGTATGTTGCATAACTTGTCTCACTTGCAGGGAAGTAGAGGCATTCGGGGTCTACTATTGATGATGTTGTGAAGTCCCAGAAGTGGAGTTTGAGACCCTCTGTTGTTCCGCCTGAGAATCTTTTTGCGACAAGTTTTATCCCGAGTTTTGTGTATGTCACTTCAGTGTCGAGTTCCGGGAGGTAGAAATTGAGTCCGACGTTTTGAAGCTGTTCTTTGTCTTCTTGGAGGGTGCCGTACAGCCCATCGCCTTCATAGTGCATGTCTGATATGCTTGCGTATGTGAGGTCTCCTTTTGCCGGATTTTGCATGTATTTTGAGTTTGGGGTGCTGTCTGAGTGCCTTGTCATCTCCCATGTGAAGTTTATCTGGTTTGAGATAAATTCGGGTGCGTCAGCCTGTGTTTTTATTCTTGCATAATAGGTGTTTTCCTCTGTCGTATCTGATATGTTTGTCCAGTTGAAGTGTAAGTCGTCTGATGATTCCAGTTCTGTGCATGAGCCCTGTGTAAAGCCGCCTGAGTATGTTACGTTTTCGCAGTATACTGTCTCGAGGCCGGATGTTATTGTGAGGGTTGAGCTTTTGGAGTTCTCGTATGAGCTGTTGTAATGGAGTGTGGTGTTGCCTGTTATGTTGCATGTTATCTGTTCGTCTCCTATTGTGTCGTCTGAGTATTCTATATATGCCCAGCCGTCGAATTCTGTTGTGTTTGTGTTGATAAGTCCGGTTGAGTTGTAGAATGATACTGCGTAGCCGCTGAGCGCTGATGCGGTCAGGTTGTCGATTACTCTGCATTTTATTGTGGTTGGGCTGGAAGGTGCTACAGGATTCTGTGTGAATGTTATGGATGTTACTTTTGACCAGCCCCATGCTGTGAATGTCATTGTGCCTGTTGAGTTTGTCAGGTTTGCCGTGTCTTTTGCATGTATTTTCCATGATACCTTTGTCCCGGGGGAGATGGTGTTGTTCTGCCATGAGAAGGCGGATGTGTTTGTGCTGCCTGTCATCTGCGTCCATGAGGTGTTCTGCCATCCACCTGTTTCGTTTGTTGATAAGAGGGTTTCTTTGAGGAGGTAGTTGTCCTGCCATGCGCTTGAGAGGTTGAGTGTGTCGCCCCTGTGGAAGACATCTGTTTGTGTGGTTCCTATTTGCTGTTTCTGGTCTGACCATGCGGGTGTTGTGTAGTCTATCCTGAATGTTCTTGTTTCGCTTGAGTTTTGGGTGCCGATGCTGTCAATGCATTTTATTGTCCAGTTGTGGGGGCCCTGGGGTATTGCTGAGATTGAGAGTGTTGTCAATGTGTTGTTTTGTGATGTCGTGTTTGAGGTGTTGTATGTGTCGTCGAGGTATAGTGAGCAGTTTGTGGCAACTCTCAGGTTGTCGGATGGAGTGAATGTGAAGTGCCATGTTGTTGATGTGTTGAGTGTGTTGTTTGCGGGGCTGTTTAGTGTTATTTTGGGAGCGTCCCTGTCGATTGTGATGTTTGTGTGGGTGCTGTAGGTTCCGAGGTTTCCAAGGCTGTCGTTTGCGCGGACCCTGACTTCATATTCAAGTGAGTCAGGGGATGATGTGAAGTCCCATGTGCAGTTGTAGTAAGCGTCGCCATCGGTGTCTATGCATGCGGTGTTCCATTGTGCGGATGAATTTATCCTGTATTCGAAGAACGCCTGCGATATTTCGCCGATGCCTGTGTCTGTTATTGTGGCGTTTACTGTGATTGAATCTGCTGTTATGTTTGCCCAATTGGCGGGGGTTATGAGTGTGGAGACCGGTCCTGTGTTGTCGATGCGCGCGGTTCTTGCTTCTGTGTCGTGTGCGCCGTCGGTGTCGTATGCAGTGCATTTGAAGTAGCATGTTGCGCCTTCTGCACA
>CBDUVR010000144.1:0-3969 GCA_965370705.1 uncultured archaeon
AGACATCCTCGACATAAGTCAATTCCTTCGCAGGAATCCCCATTTCTTCTGTCAAAAACCTGAAATTGAGCTCAAGGCAACGATCCTTGAAATACCCTGTTTCCGGGTATCCGAATGCATGCTGCCCGCTCATAATAAAAGATGTAAGATGCCTGCCTGTAACCCCTACATTGGCTATGTCCGGAAATCGAAGGCACACCTGAGGCACTACAAGCGGGTTCTCAGGGTACTCAAAAGTCATATTGCCGTTTTCAATGCGCTGAAAGTCCTGTATGGATGCAATAGTGAAGTATAAATCCGGCCTCCATCGGTCAACTACAGGGTAACGCGGAACAGGTGTGTGCCCGTTTTTTTTGAAAAACTCCTCAAAAAGGCGCCACATAGAAATATAGTCCCAGCTCTGCTTTGTAATGGGATTTTTTATGAATCCGTACGGGTCGCATGGCGGGCTGCCGCATGTAGTCCTTTTAGAATCAAGTGTCCAGAAGTTCTTCCTGCACTTGAAGCAAGTCTTGCGCAAAAACCCCTCTTTACGAAAAAGCTCTACTTCATAGTGCTTTTTCCAGGCTTTCGAGAATTCCTTGCGCACTGAGTCTTTGGTTAGCATAGATTTACCAATGGGTTTGCGGTTTTATATGGTTTGTGTAACCCTATAATCGGCTATTTTGAGTGCAAAGAACATTTATATACTTCAACATCCATAAATGTACTACTTGTAAGTGGCTATTTGCGTCACACAAAGGTTTTTAATGATTTTTACAGAAAATCAGTGGTGTTGATTATGACAATTGAACAACTGAAATATATGAAGGCTCACATGGCTGAGCGCGGGAATTGGAAAGAAGTAGAAAGAATAAACAAGATGCTACACTTCAATAACCAGCGCAAGACACGGGCAAGAAGCAGAACCGTAAAAAAGTAAGTGATTTGCTTAGTTTTTGTTCTGAAATTCTTTCTAGTCAGTATTTTTGATATACAGCAAGCTTAATTCTATCGGCAGGGTACTCCCCAAGCCCTTATATACCCTCCAGGCTAATCTCTGGGTATGAACCCCAGAGCATGTGTGCGCCTCAAGATGCGCGCAAGGATTGCGGAGCTTAAGAAAATATACCCTATTGAAACACGAGGGCAGGTAGACTCGATAGGTCAATGCCGCCTCGAAAGCTTCCTTTCCGCACACGTATAGAGTCCAAGTTTTTCCAGGAGGAGATTAAATGACAGTCTGTATTGAAGAGGAAATGTATCTGATGAAGAATATTCTGCGCGAGCAGGGGATTCCAACGCATGGGCTCCTGACACATGAGTTTCGAAAAAAGCCTATTGAGGATGAAAGAAGATTATATCTTGCCCGCGAAAAGGCGAAAAGGCGCGTTGCCGAGCTAACCAGCATATTCCCAAACGCTTTTGGAGCATACAAGAAAAGGCAGTATGAAAACGAATTCATCCAAAGGCTTACGGGTAAAAACTATATTTAGTGTTGTTTCTTGCTGCGCGGCAGGCTAGCTCACCTGTCGCGTGGTTCGCCTCCTTTGAAAGGGTATATGATTATTCAAAATGGAGATATTCTAATTTTTGTTCAAGTGCCTCAATTTCGTTCATATTCTGCTGCAAGACAGCCATAGCATCCCAAGTTCCGTTCAGAAATGCCTGCCTTCTTCCCTCAGGAATATCACAATTAATGACATTTCCTTCATAGCTAACGGTTTTCTCCTCAAGGTCTAAAGAAATTTCTGTTGAAGGATTTGTTTGAATATATTCTGCCAACAGCACCAAATCTGCATGGTCTATAGTCGCACCAATAACTCCAATACTAGCACAATTTCCTGCAAATATTTCTGCAAAACTTTCAGCAATTATACATTCAATACCATATCTTTTTAGTGCCTGAGGTGCATGCTCTCTTGAAGAGCCAGAACCATAATTTGCACCTGCAACAAGTATGTTCGCTCCAGAATATGCAGGATTATTGAATGGATGATCTTCTACAATCATATCCTTCGGAAATCTCTCATCATAATAAACAATTTCGCCCATTTTAGCAAAAGTTATTTCTTTCAGATATCTAGCAGGCACAATATCATCTGTATTTTGATCATCAGCAGGTTTAGGTATTGCGTGACCGACAATATCCGTTATCCTTTTTTCCTCTATTAATGTCATGTTTTTTACCTAAGATAGCTTATAGGAGATGCTAAAGCACCTTCAATGGCCGTAGCTGCGGCAGTATATGGATTAACAAGATGTGTTCTTCCGTCTGGGCTACCCTGCCGTCCTTTAAAATTTCTGTTAGACGTTGAAGCGCTTCTCTGTTGACCTTGTAACTTGTCGGGGTTCATCGCAAGGCACATTGAACACCCTGGATTTCTCCATTCAGCACCAGCATCTGTAAAAATTTCATCCAATCCAATTTGTTCTGCATTGTATTTTACCAATTCAGAACCGGGCACAACTAATGTCCTGACAGAAACATTATATCCTTCCAAAACAGATGCTGCGGCCTCCAAATCACTTAATCGCCCATTAGTGCAAGAACCTATGAAAACAACATCAACAGGCAGCCCAAGCAAATCGTCGCCGGCACTCAAGCCCATATATTCTAATGCTTTTTCCATTTCTTTTCTTTTCTCCCCTGAAACTTCGTCAAGAGATGGTATTGACTTACTAATTCCAATTACTTGTCCGGGATTTGTTCCCCAAGTAACCATTGGCTCAAGTGGAACTCCCAAATTTTTTATATCATCATATATCGCATCAGAATCTGATGCAATCGATAGCCAGTATTTTGTGGCTCTTTCAAAATCTTTTTTTGGTGCAAATGGCTTTCCTCGCAGGTATTCTACAGTTGTTTCATCAGGGTTTACATAACCCACTCTTGCGCCGCCTTCAACAGCCAGATTGCATAGAGTCATTCTTTCGTCCATATCCAGTTTATCTATAGTTTCTCCGCAAAACTCATATGCAAATCCTATACCCCCTTCAACACCCAACTCTCCAATTAAGTATAACGCCAACTCCTTAGCAGCGACCCCTTCAGATAAGTTTCCATTAAACTCTATTTTCCTCACATTTAATTTATCCATTGCCAGTGTCTGAGTTGCAAGCACTTGAGCCACTTGCGTTGTTCCAATTCCAAAAGCCAAGACTCCGAAAGCACCATATGTACTTGTATGGCTGTCTCCGCAAACGACAACCTGACTGGGCCAGATGAGACCTTGTTCAGGATAGGTTACATGACAGACTCCATGTTTTCCCGAATTACGCTTAAAATAATTTATGTCAAACTCACCAACATTATCTTCAAGTGTTGCAGCCATAAGTTCTGCTTGTTCATCTGCAAAAGGTCTTGATGGGTCATCAGTGGGAACGATGTGATCTATTACAGCAAATGTGTTTTCAGAGCTTTTTACTCGAATATTTCCATCCCTTAGCATCTCAAATGCTTGTGGGCTTGTAACTTCATGCATTAAATGTCTTCCTACATACAATTGTGTTTGTCCTGTCGGCAATAATCCTACAGCATGACTTTTCCAAACTTTGTCATAAAGCGTTCTTTCAGACATTATGCCGTCGCCTCTATCCGTTCTACGATTAAATCGCCCATTTGTTGTGTTGAAACCAACCTGTAACTATCTTCCATTATGTCGGCTGTTCTCGCCACACCCAATACCTCTGTTATGGCGTCATTAATCATTTTTGCTCCCTCGTCCTCACCAAAATCTTTTAGCATCATTGCAGCACTGCGTATTTCTGCTATTGGGTTAGCAATGTTTTGCCCTGCAATGTCCGGAGCACTACCTGCAATCTGTTCATATATTCCAAAACCGTTCGCATTAACTGCTGATGAAGGCATGAGCCCAAGCGATTTTCCGACAACGGCCGCAGCCAAATCCGTATAAATATCACCTATCATGTTGGGCGTAATAACAACATTCAGAGAACGTGGGTCTGTCAGAAGAAGCCCAACACCTT
>CBDUVR010000145.1:0-3959 GCA_965370705.1 uncultured archaeon
GTATCCTTTTTAGAAGATCCTTTAGTCTTCGAGTTCGTTTGATCTGGCATAATGTAGAGAAATGTATTTCATTTATAAATATCTTGCGTTAGAGAAAAATCCGAAGGTGCTGTTGCACAAGTGACGACCAATGCGTTTTATAATGGATTTTATTGAGTTTCAGACAAATTATTCAAATCGATAGCACCTGTTGTAATCCACTATAGTTATGCAACATCACGTCAAACAGGGCAGAAATCTATTTCTTTATATAATTTCATTTTTAATTTATTATTATGAAAAAAGTATGCATACTCATTTTGGGCAAATCCGGAGATGGAAAAAGCACAATTATAAGGGCATTAACTGGGTGTGGGAAAGCCAAAAAATGGAAAATAAAATCCCTATCGGGGAAAACAAAAAATGCGTTTGTTGTGTTGATGTCTCCACAGGAAACAGCAGGTAATCATACTCCTGAGAAATTCCCTGGTTCTCTGGAAAGGGAATATGGTGTCAGAAGAGAGGATTATGAAATGATGATCTGTCCAATTCAGACAAGAATAAGACTGGTCTCGCGGCACCATGAACGGTATATAGATTTTGCAAAGAGAAAATTTGATATTGTTAAAGTAGCATTGATAAAAAAGAACCATGAAGGGATTGAAAATACGCAAACAGATGAAATCAGAAAGTTCTGCAATCAAATGTCTATAGAATTCATTGCAATAGATGCTTCAAATGACCCACATCTTGAAGCTCGTAAAATCAGAAATGCATTTTATCTAAGATGATGAGACAATCTCATTTTAGTTGTAACTTTGCGAATTAGGGTGCAGAAACGATTTCTGGGTGCAAATCTGTGTGAACTTTACACGGAAACCCAACTTTATACACAGAAGCTACTTTTTACACAAAGCCGTTATCAAATATGTAAGGATACTTTTTTAAAAATTCAGACCAATTTTTATTCTGAGTGATACTTTAAACACCAAGGGACTATTAAAAAGGGGTCTATATCTCTGGTGGGACTATGACTAATTAATTTCTATTTCTAAAGAATAATCAGGTATAAGGGAGTCAGAGACACTGATTAGGCGCGAATCCCGATATAATGCAAAGATATAAATAGATATCCCTATAAATAGGGATAATTAGACCTGAAAATAGGGATTCTTGGATTGGAGAGATATGATGGCTTGGTGGCGCACATGATTAAAAAGGAGTCAGAGATACTGTATTGGTTTGCAAAGGAGGCGCAGAAAAGATATACATTTACTGAATTGCAGAAAGTCTCAAAAAAGAAATCAAAAAGCTATGTTGCAGCAGTTTTTGATAAATCTGTTAAGGGCGGAATACTAAAACAAGAGCGCATCGGGCACCTTCCGGTTTATTCCCTGAATCTTGCCTCTGTGAAAGCAAGAGTTTTTGCAGGATTTGTTCTTGAATATTATGGGTGGAACAAAAAACACATACCTTATGATGATTTGCAGAGAATAATGGAGAAAATTCCCTGTTCTGATTATGTTTTTATCGTCACTGGAAGTTATGCCCGAAAAAAGCAGCGCAAAGACTCAGACATAGACATCGTTATTTTAATAGATGATCATGGTGGGCCGAAACGAGTGTATGCTGAACTGTCCCATTATTGCGGGCTTAATATCCCCCCGATACATCTATATGTATTCAGGCATAAGGAATTTATAGAAATGCTCTGTAGCAGGGAAGAAAATTATGGCAAAGAACTGGCTAAAAATAATTTGATCCTGACAGGTGGGCAGGTTTATATTAAACTGGTTTGGGAGGCAATTCAAAATGGATACAATGGTTAGCACATACCTTCGAAGAGCAGAGAATGAGTTGATGATAGCTGAAAAGCTCAAAATATTAAGTGATGATGACGAGGCAAAGGATTTTATGAAGATACCACAAAGAATAACCTTTTACAGCGCAGTAATATCCCACTCATATTATTCGATTTTTTATTCAGCAAAAGCAATCCTTTTGACAAAAGACATCAGAACATCTTCTCCTGAAGTTCATAAGAAGACATTTGGGGCATTTGGGGAATATTTTGTCGATACAGGCATTCTTGATATGAAATTATTGGAAATTTACAGGAAAATGGTGATAAGAGCCGATGAACTTCTGGAAATATTCAGGGACGAGAAATGGAAAAGAGGTAATTTTACATACAACACAATCCCCCAGGCAAATAAGGACCCTGCTGAAGACTCACTCAAAAATGCAAACATATTTGTCTCAAATATAGAAAAAGTGATACAGAAGATATAAACCCAAATTCCTACAATTCATAGAAATAAAGATACCGCAACCCTTTCTGTTAACAAAATTTAACACATGTAAAATTATTTTAACAATAGATTTAAATAAGTGTGTTAATATTATTTAACATATGTTAAAAATATTTAACGAGGTTAAATTGTTCTTCGAAGATAACTATAGAAGAATCCATGTCAGGGAATATGCAAGGATTCAAGGGATAAGCCCACCTACAGCATCCACACTACTTTACAGCTACCACAAAGAAAATCTATTGAAAAAAGAGGAAGATAAAGGCTACTTTTACTTCTTTGCGAACAGGGAAAACAACCTGTTTATTCAGCTTCAAAGAGCATACTACCTTAAAAAATTCAATGACATAGGATTGATAGCGCATTTCAACAAAAATCTGCTGCATCCTGTATTAATCCTTTTTGGCTCATTTGCAAAAGCAGAAATCACAGAGCATTCAGACATAGATATTGCCGTATTCACACCATCAGGCAAAAAATTGGATCTGGGCAGGTTTGAAGAAAAAATGGGAAGAGAAATACAAATATTTATGTTCAAAAACAGGCAGGAAGCGGAAAAAAACCCGGAACTATTGAACAACATCCTCAACGGCTTTAAACTCTCAGGGAATTGGTAAAATGGACTGGAAAACATGCTGCGAAAGAAGAATAGTAAAAGAAATCAAAGAAGATACAAATAAAATTTCAGCAATGAAAAAAATAGCAATGGAAAAATACGAAGGAGCCAATACGCTTCCATACAAGTATTATTACGCGTCCATAACTCTTCTATACGATACATTAAGAACCTTTCTTGAGTGCCTTGCTCTGCAAGAAGGATACAAGATATACAATCATGAGTGTTATGTCTCATTTCTAAGGGAAGTAGTTCACGATTCAGCGATTGCAGAAGAATTTGATAAGTTCAGGATAATCAGGAACGGGATTAACTATTATGGGAGAGAAATGAGTCCTGATGAAGGAAAAGCTGTGATAGAAGAGATAAAATCCCTCATAACCAGAATAAAAAGAGCATATTTTGATTAAAATGACATCTGAAAACGACTCACTGCTAATAGAGTTCCTGGGCGACACACCATTGATTCGCGTACTTGACTTTTTGATAGTCTTCAGGGAGTATGACTACAACAAGCAGGACATAGCAAAAAACTCAAACGTATCATGGAACACACTCGACAAAGTATGGAATAAACTTATAGAGTCATCGATTATAGTTTCTACCAGAAAAGTCGGGAAATCGCAGATGTTCAGGATAAACCAGAATAACATTGCAGTAAAAAAACTGATTGAACTTCATAAATCACTAATGCTTGAATCTATCCAAAACATAGAGACTCGCAATTGTGGGGCTCCTGTATGCGCTGAAAATGCCGTAAAAGCATAGTTCTAAATCATCGAGTTTTGGAAATATTTACTTGCGCATCACTCAACATAAATCACCATCATTCATAAAAATAAGACACCATAACTCCTGCTGTTAACAAAATATAACACATGTAAAATTATTTTAACAAAGAATTTGATGCGACGGTATTCACATCAAAAAACCACATTACTAATAATTACTAATTTCAACAAAATTAGTAGTTTTCATTCACATGAATAATCAACAATTTTCATTCTAAATGACAGATATGTGGCAAAAAGTGTCATTCTGAATGAAAACCT
>CBDUVR010000146.1:0-3903 GCA_965370705.1 uncultured archaeon
GTATATCTTGAGTTTTACACCAATCGAAGAATCAAGGGAATTCTGTCCCACAGCCTATCGGTTGTCTCAACTCTCTCCCGCAGTAATCTTACACCCCGGATACAGAAAGACACAGGCATATTCTTCAAAGATTCTGCCGCCAAAAACAAGGACCCTGCAGGCACCAAGTCCTTAAACTCGCAGAAAATAGTGTGATACCAGAGGATTTCGCGGAAGACTTCAGAAAAATAGGCGGCTTCAGAAACCGCATAGCTCACATGTACTGGAGAGTCATCTCTGGCGAGCTCTACGAAGTCATCAGGAAATATACCGGAGAACTAACTAAATTTACTAAGGGTCTTTGACAAAATAATGTGAACTTTTATATATTAGTTTATCCTTACTTTTTCTATGAACGAGGTTGATGAAATAATGCTCTCACCACATAAAACACACCTAGGATGGAACTACACAATATTACCAAAATAGTTCAACTTATTTATTCAACAAGCCTAAGTATATTCTCATCTACATCAAAAAATAACCGCAGGAAAAAGAAAGTTTAAACATACACGAAAAGTCGAACATATGTTCGAAAATACCATGCCTTTTCTGATGCAATCGTTAATGTTGTCTGTCTATTTTGCCTGGCTGTTGCTGACAAGATCACGAGTACGCAAAAATAGGAACATTTATAATTCTATCGTCATTATTACGTAGTATTCTTCACTTTCAAGGCGTAAAAAATGCAAAACAAACAATATGTCAGTATACTAATTACATTCTTTATAGTGGCCATACTTATGATTTCAGGGCCTGCGCAGGCTGTGAGCCTCAGCATAACAGGCATTCCAACCCAGGCAACTGTTGGTGACAAAATCACTTTCATGTTCAGGATAGATATTGAGCCCGGGGAGCGCATCCCGATAGAGCAGATCAACCTGACTGCAGGCAATACTGAATGCGCATACTACCTCAATGGCACACCAGTGCCGGGGCAGGCATGCGAGGGGTTTACACTTGCGCTTGCAGGACAGGCACCACACACGTACGGCTACGGGTATGGTCATGACAGCCAGGTCCAGTACTATGGATACGGTTATGGATACGGGCACGAATATGGTACAAGCCGCATGTCCTACAGCGTCACATGGGATACTGCCAGCTGCCAGCCAGGTGTTCATACTATACAGATGTCTGCGATCGCAAACAGCTCGCAGGAATTCCATGAATACATGAGCGGGCAGAAGACCATAACACTTGCGGCCAGGGGCGGTGCTACATCAGGGAGTGCGAATTCAAAGACAAGCACAACAACTATCAGGATGAAGCAAACTCCAAAGCTCGAGGTGAGGTCAATAATATTCCCGCGCATCATGCATCCGCTTGCAGGGGAAGATGCTGTGGTCACAATAAAAAACACAGGCAATATATTGTATGATGTGCAGGTAAAGATAGATGTCTTTGGCCGGATGCATGAGCAGATGCAGGAGATCGAGCCGGGAAGCGAATCTGTATATACATTCAGTATAATGCCGTCTGTCGATGATACCGGAGACCACATAGCAAATATAGTTATACAGTCAGATGGGAAACTTATTGAGCGCAGGATCTCTTTTACAGTGAAAGAGGAAGACAGGGGCGAGGATGAGGATGATGTTCAGCCTGAAGAGCTGATTTTCGATTATGATGAGAACACAGGTGTACTCGTACTGAGCGGGTGCCTGGAAGAGACTATTGAAAACCCGCAGGCTGTGATAGACGGGAAAACAAAGATAGATTTCAGGCAGGATGAAAACAACTGCTTTGGTATCAGGATGTCTACAGCAGCGCTTGGAAGCGGGAAGCACACACTGGCAATATCCGGTGCTGACGGAATGATATATGAGCAGACCTTTACAGTACCTGAAAAAGGAGAGCCAAAGGATGTTTCACCGACAGGCGGCGCAGTCATGAGCTATTCCGGGTCGAGGGGTGCGAAGATACTGACATGGGCTGCTGTACTACTTATGCTGGTTGTTCTTGCGCGGTATGGTGCGCGTTTTCTCAAAAAAGCGCAAAAGCAGTAAAACGCGCATAAGTTTATAGTAAATCATGTGATTCTGGGCGAATCCGGACACCAGCTGTAACCAAAACGCAGGCGATGTCGGGCTGTTACTACAAATTCATAAGAAAATTCTTGGAACAATAACGCTATTTAAAGATTAAAAATCTTTACTTTCTAGTGTGCCTATGAGTACCAAAGAGAGGATACTGTGTCTCTTTTGGGCATAAGCAACCCATTAAGCATATGGTGCAGCAATGAAACTATCTGAAATACATCTAGGTTCAAGCAGAAGCACTATTTTCAGCAGCCTTATTTCTGTTTTTGTCATCGCTGTGCTGCTTGTTGCAGGGCCTGCTGATGCTGTATATTTGTATATAAGTGACCTCCCTGCACAGGCATGCAGGGGCAGTGAAGTCAGTTTCACTCTGGATATTGACCTTGGGCCACAGGAGCGCATCCCTGTAGATTCTGTTATTCTTGAGATCACAAAACTCAATGGGAACACCACCACAACCACCACTTGCTCATTCTATCCTAACGGCACACTTACTCCTGCATCCTTTATAGACTACAAATGCCGGGCACTTGACATTGTAAACACCCGGCTGACAGGTATGACCAGCGGCAATCGCACCGGATTTGACAATACGACGGGCTTCTGGCAGGATTACGGGTATGGCTACGGTTTTGCTTATGGCTATGGCTACGGTCCGGGGGACCCTGTCTATGAGTTGGCATACAATGTCACATGGGACACATTGAAATACGGGAGATACAACATCTATGGGCTTGAAGGCAACTATACAATAAAGATGCTGGTAAAAGCTGACCACACATACACATATCACGGGCCGCAAAAGACGATAAATCTCACCAAGTGCCCTGGTGAGAAAAACATCTGCAACCCGCCGGGCGGCTCCGATATATGCAGCGGGAGGTTTGCATCAGTACGCACATTTGCGCCATCCTGCGTTGTCAGCGATGAGATGAGTGTAACTGTAGATGTTGATGTCAATGAAGATGACAAGCCGTCATTACTGCTGGTCAAAGAATATATTCCTGAAGGCTTCGCAGTCACTGACTTTGGCGGCGGCGGGTTTGATCATGAGACGAGGATACTGAAATGGTACATCATAAAATCAGCATATCACGGCACAGAAGTTGAAGATACATCATTCACATACGTGCTTACCCCGCTGACAGAAGGCACTAAATCCTTTTTCGGCACTGTGGAGGATCTTGCAGAAATATACATGACACAGGGCAATGATGTGATAAACTGCACAGGCAGCGGGATTCCGCCTGTTGATGATGACGGGGACGGGTGGCCGGAGGAGTTTGACTGCAATGACAGTGATAATACAATATATCCGGGCGCACCGGAACTGTGCGACGGGAAAGACAACCAGTGTCCCGGAGACGCAGGCCACGGAGTAATTGACGAAGGGTGCGAAGTGTGCATTGACAATGACGGCGACGGATACGGCGACCCAGCAAGCGGAATATGCACATATCCTGAACTTGACTGCAATGACAGTAATAGTGCAATATATCCTGGTGCGCCTGAAATATGCGGCGACGGCATAGACCAGGACTGCAGCGGGGCAGACATAGCATGCCCCACTGAAGAGGAAGATGAGTCACAGTACGGGACACTGAATGTTGTCCGGGATCTCCCTGGCACTGCGCTTGCCGGGCAGGATTTCGCTGTCACACTGGATGTAAACATTGATGAGTCCAACAAGCCGCCGTTCTACTACCTGAGAGAATACATTCCTCCGGGCATTTTTCTGACAGACTGCGGCAGCGCCGACTATGACCCGTGGGAAAGGACGCTTCAATGGACAGTAGTTGAAAGTGACTATCACGGGACTCAT
>CBDUVR010000147.1:0-3897 GCA_965370705.1 uncultured archaeon
ATGCGGGGGATGCCATGTGGAATATGCAGTCGATTTTTTCCTGTATTTCTATTGGCTCTGTTATGTCGTGGTGGAGTGTTTTAAGGTTAGGGCTGCCTTTCAGGTGGTCGAGGTTTGACGAGCGGCCTGTTACGAGGTTGTCTATTGAGATGATTTGATGGCTGTCTTTTATCAGCCGGTCTATGAGGTGGCTTCCAATGAATCCGGAGCCGCCGGTTATTAGTATTTTTGACATTGTGCATCATCTTTATTTTATTTTTGTAATATTAAACCGTTCCCTGTGTTTTTGTGATGTAAACTATAATCTCTTTGTGCCTGTATTGTAAGGGATACCCCCTTTGGTTCTCTGTGCTGTCTGTCCTTGCGCCCCCACCCACCCTTTTGTGGGTATGTTGTAATTTTTGTTTTTTCTTTGTTTATTTTCTTGTTTGTTTATTCGTTTTCCATGTTGTTGATTTTTTCTGCTGTTTTGTCCCATTCTTCTGCAAGTTCATGTATTTCTTTTTCTGTCTTGTTCCTGAAAAATTCCCACTGCGCAAGAAGGTATGTTTTCGGGGCGCCGACGTCGAGCCAGCTGCCACTGAATTTGAGGCCTATTGCCTTTTCGCCGCTTTTCAGGCCGAGCTGTATCGCGTCTGTCAGCTGGATTTCGTTGTTTCTTCCTTTCGGGGTGTTTTCGAGATATGTGAATATTCTCTGGTTCAGGCAGTATGCGCCGATTATCGCGTAGTATTTGCCGCTGATTTCGAAGCGCTTTTGCTCTTCTTCTGTCTCTGGTTTTTCGAAGACTTCTTCTATTTCACCCTTTCCGTTGTTGAAGTTTTTTAGTTTTACCACACCCCAGCGCGAGGGGTCTTCCACTTCCTTTAAGAGAAAGGTTGCAAAGGGCTTTTCTTTTTTGTGGGTCTCTTTGAGGTCTTTCAGGATGTGCTTTGGCTCGATTACTGTGTCGCCGAGGAGTACCATGAGGTCTAAATCGTCGTTTCGGATCTTGTTTTTTGCGCAGAGTATCGCGTGGCCGAGTCCCCTGGATACGGTCTGGTATGCGAAGTCTATGTCGAGGTTGTAGAGGCTCCCGTCTTTTACGAAGTCTATCAGGGGACCTTTTTTGTGGCCGGTTATTATGCATGCACGTTTGATGCCGCAGATGTTGAGGGATTCAAGGGCGTGCTCTATCAGGCATTTTGAGCCGCAGTGGAGGAGCTCTTTTGGGATTGCTTCTGTTATTGGCTTTAGTCTTGTGCCTTTTCCGGCAGCAGGTATTATTCCTATCATTCTATCACTAAATCTTTATGAGGTGTTTGTTTATATATCTTACTTGTGTAGGATAAAGTAGGATAGATATTTATAGTTTTGGCGGTATTAATGTTTTGGGTGTTTGCATGAAGGAAAAAATTTCTGTGACTGTTGATTCCGGTGTGCTTCGGGCAGTTGAAGGGATTGTTGACGGCATCAGGATCAAGAACAGGTCGGATGCGGTTGAGTATCTTTTGAAGAGATCGGTCGGTGATAAGCGCGTTGCTGTTATTCTTTGCGGCGGTGATGAGGAAAAGCAGCTGCTTTCGGATGGAACTCTACGGTTTGTTGCCAGGGTTGGCGAAAGTACTGTTGTTGAAGATACTGTTTTGCAGCTTAAGAGTTTTGGGTTTTCGAGGATTTTTGTCGTGGGGGGGAATGATGTTCTTACACGGATTTTTTCTGTTCTGAAGAATGGCGAATCTCTTGGGGTTTCGGTTGATTATGTTGAGGAGGCTGAGCCACGGGGGACTGCACATTCGCTTTCGCTTGTGGCTTCGAGGGTTGATTCTGATTTTCTTGTTGTGTACGGGGATCTTGTTTTTCGGTATGATTTGATGCGGCTGTTTCGCGAGCATGTGGTGAACGGGGGAGTTGTGACGCTTGCTTTGTCTTCGGCTGCGCACCCGGCTGAGAAGGGGACTGTGCAGCTTGACGGCAACAGGGTGCTTTCGTTCAGCCAGAAGGTGAAGGTTGCGAGCAGCTTTATTGCTTTTACGCCGATTTTTGTGGCAAGTGCGGATGTTTTTTCAGTTGATGGCGATTCGCTTGAGGATGAGGTTTTTCCTGAGCTTGCGCGTGAAGGGAGGCTTTACGGGCTGGTTTTGCCGGGGAAGGATGTTCATGTTCATAAGAAGGGGGATTTGGGAAAGGCGCGCGAGTTGATACGGGCCTGATTTTGTGTGGTGTGTTATGTATGTTCTGGGGTTGTCTGTTTTTGTGCGGGGTTCATCTGCGTGTCTTTTGAGGGATGGCGAGGTTTTGTCTGCTGCGCATGAGGAGAGATTCAGCAGGAAAAAAGGTGATTGTGGGTTTCCGTATTGTGCTATTGAGTTCTGTCTTGACAGCGCAGGAATATTGATAAATGATGTTGATTGTGTTGGTTTTTATGATGGTGCAGCTTCCTGTTGTTCACTTCGCGGGGATTCTGGCGGATGGGTCGGTTTGGGTGAGAAAGAACTGATACGTTCAGATTTGCCTGTGAGCGGCCATGCTGTCGGTGCATTGCGCGATGAGCTGAAATACAGGGGGCGCATTGAGCGCGTGGGGCATTATGCTGCTCATGGTTTTGGTTCTTATTTTGGTTCTTTATTTGATGATGCGGCTCTTGTGGTTGTGGATGATGCAGTGGATGGATATTGCACTGTTCTTGGGTGTGCAAAGGGGAGGGATGTTTCTTTTTTGAAGGCCATCAGGTCTCCTAATTCACTTGCGGCGTTGTATCGTGCTGTCTGTGATTACCTGGGGTTTCCTGATGCCGGCTCCGAGTATAAGGTGATGGGGCTTTCTGCTTACGGGCGGCCTGTTTTTTGTGATGATTTTTCGGGGGTTGTTGAGGTTTCGGGGGATGGATATGCGCTTGATATGTCTTTTTTTGATTTTGTTGATGGCAGGTTTGCTGTTTCGAGTAAGTTTGTTGAGTTATTCGGGGCGCGCAGGAAGGAGGGTGGGCGGCTTGTGCAGAGGCATAAGGATATTGCTGCTTCGCTGCAGAGGGTGTTAGAGGATGCGCTTTTAGCTGTGCTGGGGTATGCGCGCGCTCTGAGCGGGTGTGATAATTTGTGCATGTCAGGCGAGGCTGCACTTAATTGCCTTGCGAGTGGCAGGGTTTTGGGTAAGGCGGGCTTTAAGAGTGTCTATGTTCTTCCTGCTCCTGATGCGGGGGGGCTTGCGATTGGTGCTGCGTTTTATGTTTATTATTCTGTTTTTGGGCAGAGAAAGAGGGTTGGTTTTGGTTCTCCTTTTTTGGGCCCGTCTTTTTCAGATGAGTATATTAAGGATTTTCTGGAGCGCGAGGGGGTTAAGTATACTGTGCTTAGGGATGATAGGGAGATGGTTTCTCTAGTGGCGCGCCTGATTTATGAGGGGAATGTTGTCGGGTGGTTCCAGGGCAGGATGGAGTGGGGTGCGCGGGCTCTTGGAGGGCGCAGTATTCTTGCCAGCCCATGTGGTCCTGGGGTGAGGGATGTTTTGAATTTGCGAGTGAAGCATCGCGAGGGTTTCAGGCCGTTTGCGCCCGTTGTGTGCGAGGATGATGCGCGGGATTTTTTTGTTTTGGATGATGCGCTTTTTTCGCTGTATGAGTTTATGCTTGCTGTCTGCCTGGTACGTGCGGATAAGAGGAAACAGATTCCAGGGGTTGTGCATGCTGACGGGAGTGCGCGGGTCCAGGTTTTGCGGCGTTCCTGGAATCCGCTTTTTTATGAGCTTGTGAAGGAGTTTGGGAAGCTTAGTGGTGTGCCTGTTTTGATTAATACTTCTTTTAATGATGCGGGGGAGCCGATTGTGTGCAGGCCGGAGGATGCTTACAGGTGTATGATGAGGACCGGCGTTGATTATGTTGTTATGGGGAGGTTTCTGGTTAAGAAGGAGGAGAATCTG
>CBDUVR010000148.1:0-3869 GCA_965370705.1 uncultured archaeon
CCATACCGTTATATTTGTAACAATAGACACTTAAATCTTTCTTTCTTTAGAATATCTGTTATAGTTGTACTAGGGGAAGCTTAACCAACTTTTGAGCGCTGCCAAATCTTTATGTATTTGGTAAGCCTAATTACCAAAGCAGAAACGAACAGATAGCAAGAGAAATCATAAGAAGTGTTATGAAAAGATACACAACAAATACCAGTAACTCTCTTTTTGGCAATCCATGAAATATCAGAAAAAGTATTGTAAAAACTCACTTCTCTGCAGGCGCCTTTGAAGAGACGCCGAAAAATGCCCGTAGATCCTTCCTTTTGACCCACATGCCCCCGATAATCAACAGGAGAATTATAAGATACAGGTTCTGTGGAGTAATATATCTCAAGAGCAGTGACCCTGTCGGCGTTTCAACCGCCTCTGCCGCCTCTTTTTCCTCTTCTTTTTCCTCTACAAAAAACGTCTCTTCATAAGTCTTCCCGTTTCCTGTTATCATTAACTTATGGCTGCCGGGCTCAAGCTCAATTGAGACCATCCTTTTGAAGCAGTTATCCTCATCTGTAGTCAGTTCAGCTTCCAGCCCGCCATCTATGTATACTGAAAGTTCGCTTATCTTCTCAGCCAGGCACCCGTCCAGTATGATGAAATTGCCTGACTCATGGACAGTAAGCACAGGGCCTGTTATTATCAAATCCCTGCTTTCAGGTTCCACAAATTCAGGCTCTACAGTGAATTCAATGAATCTTTCGATGCTTTTTCCGTCTGACTTAATCTTAAAGTGCGCTGTATGCTGCCCGATATCATATTCGCCTGGCGCAGCCTCAAACACATAGACATGCTCCTCGCCTGCACCAACCTCTGCAGCAGAAAACATCTCCTCCAGCACATCCGCTGTCACTTCCACTTCGCAGGATTCGTTCCCTGTATTCTTCACTATCACTATAACTATAACAGGCTCATCAACAACCATCTTTCTCATCATGTCTATTGTCTTTATTTCAAGTTTTGGTACCTCACTCACAACAAGGTCTATGGTCTGGGAGGGCAAATAATATGCTCCAACAGTCGAGCCTCCTCCCCGCGCCGGCGGAACTTCCTTCGGAGGGCTGTTAGGATCAAGAGGATTCGTCCCGTTCGCTACCTCGTCGCCGTCAAAAATCCCGTCACCGTCAGTATCCGGGTTGTTCGGGTCAGTCCCCCACTGGTACTCCTCTTCATTCGTAAGCCCGTCATTATCATTGTCATCATCTGCATCATTGGGATCAAGCGGGTTCAGGCCGTTGTCCGCCTCCCACCCGTCAGGCATGCCGTCCCCGTCTGTGTCAGGATTATTCGGGTCAGTCCCCCACTGGTATTCCTCCTCATTTGTAAGCCCGTCATCATCAGGATCCTCATCGCCGTCCGGGACCCCGTCACTGTCAGTATCATTCAGGCCAGGATCAAGCAGATTATCAGACTGGTTATACTCATCCTCCCAGTCCGAGGGAAGCCCGTCATCATCAGGATCCACATCCGCCCCGGCAGCATAAGTGGTTGCAGACACAGCATTCGTATTATTTTCCTCATTCCCGGAATCATCTTCTGCGCGCACAACGTAATAGTATCTGGTGGCATTTAAAAGTCCGGTATCATTGAACATGTTCACATCGCTGCTGACATTAAAGTCAGGGCTTGTGAAATCAAATACAGTACTAAGCGAACTATAAACATTATACTGCGCAACATCATCAGACACAGACGAAACCCATGTCAATCGTATCACACCCTCTGCAACCGCAACAGCAGTGAGGTTGGCAGGCGGAAGCGGCGCAACCTTATCCTGGAACGGCTTATCAGGATCAAGCGGTTCAGGATCATCCCCGTCATTTATCCCGTCGCCGTCAGTATCAGGATTATTCGGGTCTGTCCCGTTTAAGTACTCTTCATAGTTTGTCAGGCCGTCTCCGTCCGGGTCCTCATCCCCGTCAGGCACACCGTCGCTGTCTGTATCATTCATGTACGGGTCAAGAAGATTATCCGACTGATTATACATATCTTCCCAATAATTAGGGAGGCCATCACCATCTATATCATCATCCACGCCGTCAGGAATCCCGTCATTATCATCGTCAGGGTCGCATGTTTTGCTGTATGTCGAGCTTATGACACCACAGGAATAAACAATACATGATCCTGCTGAACAATAGTCATGCCCGTCATCAGGATAATCAAGCCAGTTCTCATAAGGCGGGTTAGCATCACACTGGTCAACCGGGCAGTCCCGCGCCGCACCGCAGGCATTAGTATCATCATTCGTGTAGATACACTGAGCAGTCAGTGGATCGCAGTAGTCATCCGTGCAGGGATTAGAATCATCACATGTTTTCTGCGCACACGAGCATCCCTCAGGATCCGCAACATCCCCCGGCAGAGTACCCGGGCAGTCATCATTACCATCATTAATACCATCCCAATCAGAATCAGGATTAAGCGGGTCTGTCCCGTTCGCAATCTCATCCCCGTCACTTACACCGTCGCCGTCAGTATCAGGGTTATTAGGGTCAGTCCCCCTCTGGTATTCCTCGTAATTTGTTAAGCCATCCGCATCCGGGTCTTCCTCCCCATCATATACACCATCACCATCACTATCATCATTATACGGGTTAAGCAGATTGTCAGACTGGTTGTGCATATACTCCCACCAGCATGGAAGGCCGTCATCGTCTACATCACCATCGCACGCATCGCCAATGCCATCCCCGTCAAAGTCTTCCTGCCCTGGATTGTAAACGCCCGGGCAGTTGTCCAGAAAGTTGAAAACGCCGTCACCGTCAGAATCAGATAAACTATCATTAATCTCATAGGAAATATTCAGGCTGTCAACATGCAGAATACCGGAAGTTCCGGATGAGAATCCAAAATCAATTGTGCACTCACCACTCGAAAAATTATAAGAGCATCCTGCGCATGGGTTGGTATCGCAAGTTGCAAGCATAATATTTAAGTTAAACTCAAACCCATCCACTGTCGCAGAACCATCAAACACACCCTGCTGCGACCAGAAAGCGCTTCCGGTATTTCCGATATCAAGCTGCACATTGCTTGGATACTCAGTGAATATGTCTTTCAGTATAGACAAATACACTTCAGTCAGGTTATCCTCTGCTGCGTAATAATATTTACCATTGCCAGCCTCTGCAATATCCTGCATGGTATCCTTGTGCGCATCATCACCGTACGCAATAGCATAAACAGAAATGCCATATAAATCCCATGCATCCTCTGCCATCTCGATTGCTTCACTTTCTGCCGCAGCATCGCCGCAATACTGGCTATATGTGCACGCATTTGCCCCGCCGTCACTATGGACTATCATGATGGGATTCGTGCCCCCTGCGAGCAGCCCGGTTGCCTCCTGTATTCCGCATGCAATGCATGTCTGGCCGCAAAAGATTGCAGCATAGTTATTAATCTCATCTGCAAGCGCAGTCTCATTTGTAGTTAATCCCATAGAACTTTCAACATTCGTGCTGTAGCTGACAAGAGCGAGATTATTCAGGGTGCCTGGATAAACTGCCATCTCTGTAAATGTTATGCTTGACTCTTTCGCTGCCGCCAGCTTATCCCCGACCATACTGTATGAAACATCTGTCACGAGGACAGCATCGACAGCATTATCTGCTGTAGTGCTTAAAGGAAACCCCTCTATATCTACTGAGGAATCAACTACTGCGAAGTTTCTCGCGAGGGTAATCTTTGTCGAGGTATCAGAACCGCCGCCAAGGGGGTAATGGATAATGTTAGAAGTTTCGCCGTCATAAAAATGGTCAAGTGTGGACTGCGAATATGCGCACGAAATACATAAAGCAAAAGCAACTACCATCCCGAAACAT
>CBDUVR010000149.1:0-3838 GCA_965370705.1 uncultured archaeon
ACATTCACAGAACTCACCGCAACCTCAAACACATCAACCTATTCATGGCAAAACACATCAATAACCCCCTCAACAACCATAGCATGGAAAATACACGCAAACGACACATCAGGACTCGAAAACACAACAGGCGAAATGTCATTCACAGTCTGGGGCTGGGCAGAAATAAACGAATCAACCCTCACACCATCAACAATCAACCAGTCAGACACCGCCACCATCACATGCCTGATCCGCGACTCAAACACAACCACCCCCATCCAAAACTACCCTGTCTCCTTCCACTCAAACGAAACCGGCCTCCTTGGAACAAACCAGACAAACTCAACAGGACACGCAAAATGGACATTCACAGGCAACACTTTAGGCGACGAGCTCATAACCTGCAACATAACACACAACTCTACACTTGCGTACAACGCAACCGCCCTGTACGAAAGACAAGAGGTGCTTTTCACAACAGACGGCATACACCCCACACTAGATTATACAGACCCCACACCAGCCGGCAGCCACAACCAGACATCAACCACAGTAATAATCAACGTCACACACACAGAACAAAACCCTGCAAACATAACACTCATCTGGAACAGCCAAAACGAAACCCAGACATATTCTGGAACATACACAACATTCACAAAATCTTCTCTTCCGGAAGGCACATACACCTATTACGTCTGGCTCAACGACACGCAAGGAAACTCAAATTCAACCTTAGAGCAAACAGTCACAGTCGACCCAAACAACCCGACAATAACACACAAGTCACCAACCCTAGAAAGCAATACACACACCAAAAACAACTGGCTCTACATAAACGCAACAGTAATTGATACCTACTTGAAAAACGTAACCCTCGAATGGAACGGCATAAACGAGACATTCGACGCAAACTCAGGCGCCATCTACTACGAAAACAAGACAGAACTCACAGAAGCACAATACAACTTCACAATCTACGCAGAAGACTGGTCAGGAAACACAGAAAAATCCCCCACCAGATACATAACAGTCGACCTGACTGACCCGGTCGTAAACCTCGGCCCGCCCGCCGACAGCCACACAACATCCCTCACAAACATCTACTTCAACTACACACCAGTTGACACAAACATACACTACTGCGAACTGTGGGCAAACATCTCAGGAGCATGGACATACGAGCAGAACGACACAACCCTCACAAGCGATATCTCAAACAGGTTCGACAACTTCGAATCATTGACAGAGAACACCAAAAACCTATGGAACGTAAAATGCGTCGACAGATCAGGAAGAACCGCATGGAACTCAACAAACCACACACTAAACATAGACAACGAAAACCCCAACGTAACAATCAAAAACATATCCCCGGCACCAGTAAACGCAGGATATGACGACGCCACATTCAACTGCACAGCAACGGACAACTTCTACATCGACACATTCATTGCAAACGTCACATTCCCAAACGGCACCCTCCTCTACCAGTCCGTAAATGAAAAGGACTTCATCCTCACCAAAGAAAACTTCACAGCCATAGGAACATACAACCTGTTATGCTGGGCAAACGACACAGCCGGCCACACAGACTCAGGCAGCCAGAACTTCGCAGTCGAGGACAACAAACCCCCTCTTCTAAACACTCTCGCTCCAAATAACCGCTCAGGAGACAACGACGCCGTAATCGACTTCAAATACACAGTCACAGACGAGGCATCAGGAATTGAGTTCTGCAAACTCTACATAGACAGCACACTCAAAAACACAACCTTAAACGTAGAAGAAGGCACCACGCAGACATTCTCATGGAGCACTGTAAACTACACAAGATACGAATGGTATATAACATGCACAGACGACTCCCCCCAGGCAAACGAAAACACATCAGCCACTAAAGAATTTTCCATAATCTACACAGGAACCTACGATGGGAGCACAACCAACTTCTCAAACGTCGACACCCATGCCATAAGCAACATGACAATCGAAAACACAGCCCATGGCAAAATAGTATACAACGAAACAAAAGACCTAAGTGAAGGACACGACCTGTATGAGCATTTTGTGTTTTACCCAAACGAGATTGGAGTTGACAAATACTCTGAAGAAGAAAATCTTGACAGCTCTGCACAGGTTTCCATCTACAGCCTCAACTGGACTCATGACCCTGTTGTACTGGACGAGAACAGTACAATATGCTCAACCTGCACATTCGTAAGCTACGACAATATCGCAGGAACCCTCATCTTCAACACAACAACAATAAACATCTTCCGAGCAGCATCAAACTCCAACCTCGTGATATGGGACGAGACAAACCTTGAAGAGCCCTATGCCGGGAAAACCCGCGGCCCTGACGACGATGTAATCTTCTTTGCAAACTACACAAACACCACATCAGGTGAAAGTATCACTGGTGCTACGTGCAGCATCGAGTTTTCCACAGGCGGCCCCCTCGCGATGACTTGGAACTCAACAAAAGAGATATATGAGTACACAAGATCCTTCACCTCAAGCGGCTATAAAATATTCAACATCACTTGCTCAAACACAGGATTCGAGGAATTAGTCGGATTTGACGGCGCAAACATCATAGTTGACATCGACTATAACACAAACGCCACCACCTGCGCAAACTCAACCGCAGGTACAGGAGACTTCATGAGCAACGCGATCGGCGAGCCCGATGGCTCATACTCGACACTCAAAAAAGACGAGGAAGTATACTCAACAGGATACGACACATCAGGCCTTATCGGACACATGATAATTATTGAATCTGCCATAACATACTACTCTACCACGAAAACCCACGATATAGAAACATATTATGACCTCAACGGCAACTATCCAAACACATACGAATCCCTGATCCCGGAGGGCGGAAGTTCAACGGTCCCGCTATTTCACACCTATGACCACACAGGCGACTGGCAGGAATGGACATTCGAAAAAGTCCGGGACTTCCGCTACAGGATATTCAATGACGACTGGGGAGGAATAGACTACGCGTACGTGGACGCAATATGCTTAAACATATCATACAAAAACTACATGCCAAACATATTCGCAGAATATCCCTACGCCAACAGGACCCTGGTAAAAGAGAACGACTGGGTAAGATTCAACAAAGTAAACGTGACAGACGACAATGAAGTTGACACAGTCTACTTCACAATCAACAGTGCAAACGAAACCACAACAAAAGACGGCAGCTCCTATTCCCTAGACATGCAGTGCACATCATCAACAACATTCAACTGGACCCGTGTCTGGGCAAACGACACCTACAACACTGGCCACTGGGTAAACATGTCCCTTGATGTCGTAGTCGACTGCGACACAGACAACCCCAACGCACCATCATCCATAAGCATACAGGGATTCGAAGAGAACTCATGGCTCACAGGAACAGAAGCAACCCTGAACTGCACAAACGCAGGCGACGTCGGTCCCGCAGGCATAAACTCAACATCATACATCTTCCAGACAAACCATACAGGCCCGTGGGAAAACATCACAGGCTGCATATATTCAGGCAGCGAAAACCTCTGCTACTGGACCCTGCCGGGAGACACATCTCAAGACATCTATATCCGCTGCAACGTAAAAGACCTCACAAGCCACACATCAGCATGGTCCCCCACAGCAGACTACGCAGGCATCGATAATGTTGCACCCACATGCGACCTCACCTCCCCCGCAACAGACGACAACATAACAACAGCCTCCCACACCCTAAGCGCAACATCACAAGACACAGCATCAGGTGTCGCAAACGTAACATTCCAGTACTACGACGACACAGACGGCTGGACCCTCGCATGCTGCGACGACACCCCCCCCTACA
>CBDUVR010000150.1:0-3806 GCA_965370705.1 uncultured archaeon
ATACATCTGCTTCTTGGTAACAAGAATCGCCCCGAACCCGAACACAACAACAAGCAGACCGATAAACCCGCTAAGCGCTGGCACAAGCCCGATCAGCTCAAAAAGCAAAAGCCCCAGGACAAGCATAAGCACAAGAGAATCACTCCCGCTCCCGGCCATATTCAAAAAGAACTTGCCGACAAAAACACTCACATACACCTTAGACACATATATCACTATAATGTATGCGCAGACAAGAATCAGCCCAAGCGGCAGCCCTATAACAGTAACCATCAAAAGCAGGGCAACAACCGGCGCAACAATAAGCCCCGCAATCCCCCACAAACCACAGGAAAAAGCAGACTTCTTCAGGTTATTGCAGACATTGCGCGTATATACAGGCAAAAATCGTACAAGTATAAACCCGACAATAAATATGGAAAGAAAACCTCTTAATCCCGCGTTAAACCTCTCAAAATCACTTCTTTCATGCTCGACCGGAAGCTTCTTGTTCACATTTCCAGGAACAGAAGCACCATCTTCAATAATAATATCTTCCCGGGAAGTATAATTAACATCACCACCGATCTCGGCACCTGAAACAATTCTTGGCGCACCGTCAGCCTCAAGAGTCACATTCCCAAGAACCGACCCGCCAATCACGACATTTCCCCCAGACACAAAAAGATTACGAAAAACATCCCCGTAAACATCAATCATGCCGCCTGCAATGAAAGCATCCCTGCCAACAGAACTGCCATCATCCATCTTAAAGCTCCCACAACCTGCTAAAAGATTATCACCAACGTCACCGGAAATCTTCACATCACCTGATGCCAGGACGACATCATCTTCCACATCTCCCTCGATGACAACATCACCGCCGAGAGCAACAACATCACCTTCCACGTCACCGGAAATAGTAATCTTTCCCCCTAAAGCAACAAGATCCCCCTCAATCCTGCCGTCAATAACAATCTCACTGCCAGCCACAATCAGATCATCAGAGATAACATCATCCTTTGCAAGAACAAACCGCTCTCCCCCTTCAATCTGCAGCGCAAAAGCCCCTGATGCAGCAAAAAGAAGCGCAACAAACCCAAACAGCACGCAAAAAGACATCCGATATGAATTCATAACCAAACCACCCCGCAATCATCAAATCTCCCACTACGAATACATAACTTATATACAACCCAAAAAATAAAAACATATCTTTTGTTTACAACTCCAAACCAGTACATTAGCCCAAAAATTTAATAAAATATGTCCCCCATAGTGCTTGCGGTCTAAATGGACAAATGGTACTGGGTACTATTGCTCTGCATTTCCATAGCAACAATACTCTTTGTCCTATACCAGAGCAGCCATACAACAGAAGCATTCAACGAATAAAACAGCTGCCAACTCTACTTCTCAACAGGCGACACCTTAACCTTGACCCCTTCAATCTCAACATCCGCCTTCTCAACCTTCCCCTGCACGATTTTCCCAACCTTCATCGTGCTCATAATATCTTTCACAACAGGAGCAGCATCATCTTTAGTATCAACAGCAACCTCTTCAAGCGGCGCATTCAAAGGCATCTTGCGCTCGCTTTTATACTGCCTTACAGTCCCGATAATCTTCACAGCAAGGTCCCCCGCAGCCTCTGCCTTCTCATCAATCATCTTTTCGTCATATTCAGGCCACTTCGAGATGTGGATGCTAACATCACCTTCCATCTTCCTGAAATGCTTCTGGTATATTTCCTCGGTAATGTGCGGCATAACAGGCGCAACCTGCTTAAGTATCGAAAGAAGCAGAACATAAAGCGTATATCTCGCAGATTCAGCCTCTTCCCGCTCATACTTCTGTGGGTTGTACAGCCTGTCCTTCGCAATCTCAAGATAATTATCGCAGAACACCTGGAAAAAGAATTTTTCAGTCTCTGCCTTTGATTTTGTATACTCGTACTTATCAAACTCCTCAGTGGATAACTTAATCAGCCTCTGCAGCTTTGAGAGCGCCCACCTGTCAATCACAGTCAGTTTTCCAGGCTTTTTCTTCCTGTAGCCCTTCAGGTGTATCATTGCAAACCGCGACGCATTGAACAGTTTCACAATATATTTCCTCCCTGTGACAAGATCCTTCTCCTGGAACGGCAAATCATCGCCCAACTTCGACCCCGCAGCCCAGAACCTGAGCGCATCCGCCGAATGGTTCGCAATCGTGGCAAGCGGGTCAACAGCATTCCCCTTGCTTTTTGACATCTTCTTTCCCTTGGGGTCAAGCGCATGCCCTGAAATCATTGCGCACTTCCACGGGATATCCTTCTCATGCAGGTATCCTTTCACAACAGTATTAAACAGCCAGAACGTGATGATATCATGCGCCTGCGGCCTTAAATCCATCGGGTACATCTTCTTGAAGAACTTGTCATCTCTCTTCCACCCAAGCGCAATCATTGGCGTAAGAGACGACGTCGCCCATGTATCAAGCACATCCTTTTCAGGCTCAAACTCACATGACCCGCACCTGCATTTGCCCTTAGGCTTATCCTCAAGCGGGTCCACAGGAAGTTCCTTTTCATCAGCAAGAATAACCTTTCCGCACTTTTTGCAGTACCACACAGGAAACGGCACACCATAAAATCTCTGGCGCGATATGCACCAGTCCCACGACAGCCCCTTAATCCAGTTGTCATAGCGTGTGCGCATGAACTCCGGGTACCATTTTATCTTCTTTCCTGCCTTGATGAACTCATCTTTCAGGTCAAGATACCTGATAAACCACTGCTTTGTATTCAGTATCTCAACCTCGGTCCCGCACCGCTCATGCACATTGAGTGTATGTTGAATAGCTTTCTGGGATGTCAGGAGCCCGGCTTTCTTCAAATCCTCTATTATCATCTCCCGCGCTTCCCTTATCTTCATGCCCTTGTACTTCCCTGCATTTTCATTCATGCGCCCTTCTTTAGTGATCGATATTCTCATATCAAGATTGTGCGCCTTGTACCATTCAATATCAGTCTGGTCACCGAAAGTGCAGCACATAACAACCCCTGTCCCTTTTTCAGGGTCAGCGCGCTCATCAGCAAGTATCTTCACCTTCTGGTTAAACAGGGGAACAGCAGTCTCTTTGCCTGTATACTTCCTGTATCTCTTGTCATCAGGATGCACAAACACAGCAACGCAGCTTGAGAGAAGCTCAGGCCTCGTTGTTGCAATAACAAGATCAGCCCCACCATCCACCTTGAATATAATGTCATTGAACGTGGAATCAAGCTCCTTATCCTCAAGTTCCACCTGCGCAATCGCAGTGCGGCACCTCGGGCACCATATCGTCGGCGCCTCCTTCTGGTACTCGCGCCCCATCTCGTAAAGCTTGATAAACGACAACTGCGAGATTTTCTGGCAGTCCCGCTCAATGGTGCGGTAATTGATGCTCCAGTCAGAGCTTATCCCAAGTCGCATCCATGAGTCTTTCAGGTATTTCTCAGCCTCTGCTGTTGACTTCAGGCACAGCTCAACAAACTTCTTGCGCGGTATATCAACAGCCCGAACCTTCTCTTTTTTCTCAACATACCTCTCGGTAGCAAGCCCGTTGTCATCAAACCCGAACGGGTAGAACACATTATACCCCCTCATGCGCCTGTACCTTGCAATGAAATCTGCCTGGCTGTACGAGAACGCATGCCCGAGATGCATCTTCCCCGATACAGTCGGCGGGGGCGCATCAATGCTGTATACCGGCTTTTTGCTCTTCTTGTCGAACCTGTATATCTGCTCTTTTTCCCAGAACTTCTGGAGCTCAGGCTCCCTTATCTTCGGCTCATAGCTTTCCTT
>CBDUVR010000151.1:0-3801 GCA_965370705.1 uncultured archaeon
GTGTGCCATTGAAGTTTACAGTTCTACTGCGGCGCCATTGTATAGTATCTTTACTGTGTCTCCCATCCTGTATCCCTCGTCCATGGCGAGTGCAGCGTAGCTTGCGAGGCGCTCTGTCTCCCCGTGGTTTGGGAATACGTATTGGGGGCTGAGCATTCTTAGTATGTCCCTGTGGTCTTCCCTTCGCGCGTGGCCTGATACGTGCACGTGGTGGAGCATTCTTACTCTTTCTTCGCGAAGAGCCTGCTCAAGTGTGTACCTGTTTGCCCTGTTGAGAGGGTTGGGTATGACTTCTGATGAAAAGATGACTTGGTCTTCTTTCCTGAATGTGAATTCATATTCTTTTCTTGCCATTCTTGAGAGGACTGCGTTCGGTTCGCCCTGGTTGCCTGTCGCGAGCACCAGGTAGTTTTCGGGGTTGGATTTGAATATTGAGAGTGCTTTTGCGACTGCTTTTGGCCTGTTGTATATTTTTGTGCTGTTCAGGTTTATCAGGCCGAGGTCGCTTGCAGGCGGAAGGTAGTTTCCGAATGCCCTGCCGAGCATTATTATTTCTCTTCTTTGCTTGTTTGCCTCTATGATTGTCCTGATTCTTGCTATGTGGGATGCGAATGTGGTGATGAATACTGCTGTGTTCTCTTCGTAGGCGCGGTCAATGGCGTCGTTTACGAGAACTTTTGCAACGTATTCCGGCGGGGTTCTTGCCTCGTCGGCAACTCTTACGCATTCTGATACAAGAAGCTTTACGCCTTCTTTCCCGAGCTGCTTTATGCGCTTGTAGTCCGGCTTTTCCCCGAGTGTCGGGTTGTTGTCAAGCTTGTAGTCGTTCAGGTAGGCGATGATGCCTTCTTTTGTGTGGAGGGCAATCAGTGCTGTGTGGGGTATGCTGTGTGTCATGTGCACGAATTCAACTTCAAAGTTCGCTGAAATTGATGCTGTTTCTCCTGATGACAGGGGGAAGAGGCTTTTTATCATGTACCCTACGCCGGCGTCTTTTAGGAGGGTTTTCAGTATCTCGCATGCATAGGGTGTTGCGATTATCGGGCATTTGTATCTTTCTGCCATTCTCGGGACCGCGGCGATGTGATCAAGGTGGCCGTGGGAGAGCACTATTGCCGCCACTTTTTTGTTTTCGAGCATGTGGTCGTCGGGAAGGGCGCCGATGTGTATCATGTCTTTTGTGGATATTTTCCTGTCTTCTTCTTCAAGGGTGATTATCTTGTCAAGGTATATTCCCATGTCAAGTATGACTACCTCTCCGTCTATCTCGACTGCGCTCATGTTCTTCCCGACTTCATTGTATCCGCCGATGGCGTAAAATTTCATGCTACCACTTCCGGTTTTTTTGGTTTACCAGAATAAGTACTTGGTTTGGTGTGCTTTATCTGATAACTTTTTTTGAATAGAATATATAGAATTATACCTGAGTTGGTATATAAAGGTTATAGTCAAAAAGGGTACGAGGATTTTTCCTGTTTTGATGAGTGCGAAGACGAATCGTGATAGAGAGATTGCGCAATAAGAAGTCAACAGAATAATCTATTTGATGTGAGTATTTCTAGAAACTTGGACCCGGACAGGTTTAAGCTAAAACATATCATTTTGACGGGTTTGCCCCGCGGACATTATGCCACTGCCCGGAACTCCTTGTTTGTGTTTGTTTAGGATGTATTATGACACCTCCTAAACTGTGGATTTTGTGTGGGTCACAAACTCCAGATATGATTTCGCGGGATGATTTATATTTTTATCGAATTCTCTCTTTAAAAATACGACTATTGACGTAGATAATTTTTTGTTGAAGAATGCGATCGCCGGGAATTGAACCCGGGCTTTTGGCTTGGAAGGCCAAAGTCATACCACTAGACCACGATCGCCCAATAGTGTCTTTACGTTGCTGATGGACATATAAGTTACTAAGCTACGAATGATACCTGTCTTTTTGCTGCTGTGTATCCCGAGAAAGATTATTTTCTTGCGTGTTCAGAGGTTCCGGTTTTTGTCTGCCAGTTGTATTTTCTTATGCGCTTGCTTTTTCCAAAACCGCAAGCTGCGCATACCTTTTTCGTGAGGTGCATCGCGTGCCTGCCGCATCTGCGGCATATTTCGTGTGTTCTCTTGTTCCTTTTTCCAAAAGATGGTTTGCCGTCTGTCATTTTATTTTCCCCGCTAGTATATTTTATTCGGGTGATGCATAGACTATGTTGTCTCCGCGAACCAAAAGTTTTCCGTATTTTGTTGTTGTTTCGTTGTCAGATACTTCGGCATTGTTTATCCAGATGTTTATGTGTATGTCAAATGCCTGCAATAGTCCTGTGATCTCTTTTCCGTTTTTTAAGATAATGACTATCCGTTTGCCTCTTGCACTGTTCAGGACGTCCAATGGTCTTGTTTCCATTTCATCTCCTCCAATAGTTTAAGTATGACTCGTTTTTATCAACGGAAATACATGTGGATGTTAAATAAACTAATTATTGTTATATGTATGGATTGTACTTATAATGATTGTGGATTAGTTTTATAAAGGTTAGTTGCTGATAAATAAGCCGTTAGGTGATTGAATGGGTGTATGGCATAAGGTATCGAACAGGAAATCAACCGGTGGACTGGTTAAGAGAGGAAGGAAGACCAAAAATTATGAAGCCGGGTGCGAACCTGTAAAGACTGTTTTGGGGCAGAGGAAAGTTAAGAAGGTAAAGTGTCGCGGCGGAAACAGTAAATTGAAGTTGAGGTCTGCTTCTGAAGTTAATGTTGTTGACCAGAAATCGAAGTTATTGAAAAAGGTCAAAGTTCTTGATATTATAGAAAACAAGGCCAATCCACATTTTGTGAGGCAGAAGGTTATTACTATGGGGGCGCTTGTTAAAACGGATATCGGTATCTGCAGGGTGACGAGCAGGCCTGGGCAATGTGCAGCGCTTGATGCTGTTCTTGTTGAAAAAGGGAAAGTGAAGGAGAAGTAAGCTAAGTTATCTTGTGTTCTTCTATATCCTTGAAAGCAGGTGGGTTATGAGTATTTATATCGTCAAGGCACTAATAAATTGAGTATCATGACACTGTCGTGTCAAGCTTTTCAACTTCGTTGAAAATAGTGCCTTGCCATATAGATGAAGGCAAATTGGTTTTTGCAGTGAAAACCACAAAATAGTGGTTTTCCGCATACATAAATCACCCTTTGTCTAAAATTGTGGGTGATTTAGTATGGTGATGTTTGCTCATTTATTTCATGCCTTCACTATAGTATAATCTATTCCAGTGTCAACGACCTGAAGTTCTAAAATATATAGGAGATAAAGAATAAGGAAATTGTGCATTTGGTTGACGCACTGGTTAGCGGGGTAGCTGTGCAGTCAGAGATGCAGGATTTTATCCCCTGTGGATGCTTACGTTTTCCGGAGTTAGTATCAGAAAGTCCTCGTCGATACCGGCTATGTCCCCGTTAACTGCGATGCATGTTTTTCTTAGCCTATCGACGGATCTTTTTAACTCTGCCATATCTTTTTCTTTCAGTGGCTTGATTTTTACCCAGACGATACTGCCTTCTCTTAGTTCGCTCTGTATGCGTTCTGTGTCTGAAAATTCTGATAATGATTCTATTCTTATCTGCAGTTTTCCATCATTTTGAGTATCACTTGATTCAAGTTCGATGTAATCTACGTCTGATCCTTCTTCTGTCTCATCTGAGCCTCTTAGTCTTTCTAAAAATCCTTTTATAGGCATATGTTATCACCTTATTGTATTTAATATGTTATTGGTCAATAATTGTTGGAGTAGTTATATAAATTTATTGTATGTTTTGGT
>CBDUVR010000152.1:0-3774 GCA_965370705.1 uncultured archaeon
GAGCAATTTCATTCAACGAGTTGAATTCAGCAGAAGTTTTTTGGCCGGGAGGAACTCCTCCACTATCTCTTTGGGGGAACAGCACGAATCCAACCTCATGGTATGGAGCATCCAAGTCAGGGGGGGCTGGGATGGGAATTGTCCACGAAAACCAGAGCGGCACCTCAAGCTATTACATAGCATACAATTCATCCGCTAATCGGATGGGAGCATCCCTTAACGAGACCGCAATACCTGCCGGGCAGTCTATCCTACAGGCTTCTGTCATTTACTTTAATGCGACAGACTCTAATAAGCCAATGATTGAGGATTTTAGAGACCATATCGCAAGCCCCCCAAAGTGCACAATTCTTTCCCAGGACGAGCTTCTGTTTGAAATTGTTGCATCATCAAATTATTCTGGCTACAATCGTGCCGAAACAAGCCTCTTATTTGGAAACGTGACTTTGGATGATTACGGTCAAGTGTCCTCAGTAAACGCAACACTTGACATGGGAACTCCTGCAACCGGCGGCGATGACCAGACAATAATACTTTATGATGACGGAGACTCTGCTCATGGAGATGCGACAGCAGGGGACAAAATATTTTCAAACTACTTTAATATCACGGCAACAAACCAGACAGGCACATGGAATTTCACAGTTTATGCGTATGATGCAGCCGAGGATTTGCTGAACACAAACTCTACAACATTTAATGTGACTGATGAGTACACAGTCACAACTTTTGTCGAGAACCCTCTTGGCATTTCCGGCAGGCTGATAAATGCAACAATAAATGTGGAAAACATAAGAAATGACACATACATTCCCGGAGCTGTATTGAACTGCACTTATGGCGCAGGACAGCTTACAAACATAACAGACTACGGGAACGGGACGTACCGCCTGAATTTTACATCCCCTGCACTCACAGGAGCATACAACCTGAACTGCACAGCATCAAAATCGAACAACACTGGCTGGGACACAGACTCGTTTTATACAGAGGATGCAACAACTAATATGAACACGACATATTTCCCGCTCTACGCCAATGTCTCAAACATAACATGGTATGTGCCTGAGAACTTCACATTCACAATAAATTCAACGAACGCAGGCAATGCCAGTGCAAGGTATACAAATATTACAATATATCTGCCATCTGTGGCATCAGGCACGACATTTGCAGAATGCGGGCTTGTCGGGATAGGCGCTTCCTGCATAAAGTCATTCAACATAACAGTTGCCAACCAGACCCTGCCCGGAATATACCAGATAAATACTACAACGTCATGGGAAAATCCTGACACAACAAAGTCAGAGGCAAATGCCACATTCAATATATCTGTTCTACCCAACCCGAAAATTGAGGTTCCTGATAGCATTGTTTCAGGTATGGTTGCTGATGGTGAAACACAGGAGGTCGGCTCTTTTAATGTCACGTCATTCGGGAACACAAACGCTTCAAATATAACTTTCTTTGTGAGCGGCCTTCCTGCATCATTTATAGTGAATTTCACTCCTGTCAATATATCAACCATTGCGCCAAACAGCACAAGTATTGTTGCAGTGAATGTCACTGTGCCTGTAGGGCAGGCTCCTACAACATATACTGGCAGCATAAACGCAAGTTCTGCTGGCGGGGGCTGGGACAACCTGACTTTACAGATTGTTGTGCCTCCAAATACGACAATGGCGGCGTCAGTAGATCCTCTTTATTCAAACATATCAGACGTAACCTGGTATACATCAGAGAATTTCACATTCACTATGAACGCAACAAACACAGGAAATGCATCAGCCAAATATGCAAACATAACGCTCTTTCTCCCATCAGTTGCATCAGGATCAACATTTTATGAGTGCGGGAACATTTCACGATTATCGCTTTGCCTGAAATCTTTTAACATAACCGTTGCAAGCCAGACAACTCCGGGAATTTACCAGATAAATACGACAACTGCATGGATGAATTCGGACTTGACAAATAGCGAAGCCAATGCAACATTTAACATATCTGTTCTTTTGAACCCCAAAATAGAAGTGCCCGAAACCAATATCACAGGCATAGTCGGCGACGGCGAGACTCAGGAGGTTGGCTCTTTTAATGTCACGTCATTCGGGAACACAAACGCTTCAAACATAACTTTTTCTGTGAGCGGTCTTCCTGCATCATTTATTGTGAATTTTACCCCTGTTAATATCTCAACCATTGCGCCAAACAATACAAACATTGTTGCAGTCAATGTAACTGTTCCGCAAACATATGAAGCAGGCAATTATACAGGGACCGTCAATGTGAGCGCAGCCGACGACGGCTATGACATATTCGTACTGAACATATCTGTCCCTGAAAACAAGTCCTGGAGCAGGACACCGCCTTCATACACAGGCGCCGAGGCAGAAGATGAAGGCATTGTATGCATAATTGAAATAAACAACACAGGCAATGCACCGATAAACATTACGATTTCTCCTTCAGGGGCAAATTATACTTATTTGAATGAGACAAATTTCACCCTGCAATACGCTGAAACAAGATATGTGTTGGTTTCATACAATGTCACTCTTCCCGGAAAAGGAAATTATAATACAACCTACATCATTTCTGCACAGACACCGGACACGACACCTGAAAACCTTACAGTAAACATATCAATTGTTCCCCATATTGCGCCACCAATGAACAGTTCCTTGTCTTCAATTTCTTTTGGGCAGAATAATTCTGTTGAACTTGTTGTGAATGTGACGGACATGTCCGGCAATGGCATCAATTGGACTTTTGCAAATGTTACCGCACCGGATGGAACAATATTCACGTCAAACATGACATTCAATGGAAGTGTGGATGACCTAACTATGTGGCGCTCTGTTTTTCCGGACAGCTTTAATCCTGTGAACGCAAGCATGGACTCTCCGACAACCAACCAGAGAGGTCAATATAATCTTTCCATAAAAACTGCTGACAACACAGGGGCTTTGGGAACCATAACTTCGCAGTTTAAGGTGCACTGGAATCTGACTATTTCCTTGAATACAACCGCAGCAAAATATCCTGAAGGGGATGCACAGTGCACAGACGGCACAATAGATTATGTGGCGTATGACCTGTGGAATTCAGCGGACATTAACCCGAATGTAAGCATTGAAATTCGAAAGGATAATGAAGTGTGGTTTGAAAATACGAACTACGAAATATCTATCAATGAAAGGATACGGCAATTATTTTCCATATGCGTTTCTGATGCAGGTACATATACAGTAATTTCAGAGACTGTGTTTTATGATGATCTATCTAATGAAACAGTGACTGTTCAGAAGAATGCGACTTTTGAGGTTTATTCAGTACCAATAACCATCGATATTGTCAACCCATCATTTGAGGACACAAGAATAGCTTTTCGTGTTTGGGTAAAAGATATATTCGGTGCGTATATCGCGCCAGATGAAATGGATTTTAGTTTATACAGAGACTTCTTTCTTTCAAATGATTCTGTCATGTCTGTGCTTGACACAGCATTCAATATCTCGGATTCGCGCGTTGTAAGAGAAGACACAGCACTTGGTCCGAAATACATTGTTAGCCTTTCAGGGATTTCAACATCAGACCCATACTGGATTCATATAAATGCAACATATGGCGGCAGGATTGGGTTTGCTGAGAACAGCTTTAATCCTGGTGTTCGTACATGGTATGATGTTATGCTGTCCTTAACGCAGCACGAGCGCTATCCGGGAGAATATATTGATTTTGAAATTATTGTTGAAAATAAAGCAGGAGCCGGAC
>CBDUVR010000153.1:0-3758 GCA_965370705.1 uncultured archaeon
GGTGAAAGACTTAGGAAATGTGATAGCGAAGTATCATGCAGCGGGGGAAGGTATTGCCAGCCTGACGAAGTGCCGTCATATGACAGGGATCACATATACTCAGCAATCGACCAAACCATACAGGATATTAAAGATGAATACAATACACTAACAGCAGATGAGGGCATATCATGGCATATAGAATATCCGGACAATTTTTTCGAAGATTTCTCCAAAGTGACGAACAGGGACAAGGATGCATGCGATGCTGCAGAGCATATCGAAACTGAGAATTTCGAATACTTGGAATACATAAGGCGGGACTTCATGTATGCAGGAATAGGTACAATTTGCGACTGCCCGCAAGAATGCAGAGGACCTTACGGGAACCGGTGTCGCCCACCCCATTGCACCTACTGGTGCTATAAGAACAAATGCAGAATGCACTACGACAGAAGATATGTTCTGAAAAATCTGAAGATATATGTAAAAATCACAGATGATGACTACAAAATATACGACACTGCCACAAACACATGGGAAAACCTTGAATTCAAGTTCTATGTCACAGTGCCCATAGTTGACATGAACTGCTGCGGCGGCGATGAGACAGGCGGGCATAACTGTGAGGACCACAAGACAGTGTGCTCTAACCCATATGGTGCCATTAGTGCACATGATGCTTTCAATCCGGCCGGGGACTTCAAGATAACAACAGGTCCCGTGGCAACTACTGCTGACAATTCAGCAACCATTCTATGGACAACAAACATGCAGTCTACATCTGTGATAAAATACAGCGCAACGCAAGGCGGGCCTTATACAGACATCACAGACGATTCAGAAATAGTAGTTCACAGGTTCACAATATCCGGTCTGGATGTTTCAACAAAATATTATTATATTGTAGAATCCACAGCAGGGGGTAAAACAGTCACATCTGCTCAAAAATCATTCACAACGAGCCATGATGTGACAGAACCGAAGATAAAATTCACAAAACCGTCAGAGGAAGAATCAAAAGAATGGATGACCTCTATCGTATATCTGGAAGTAGAGGCAACAGACAATCTGGGCATAGATCATGTGGATTTTTACTTTTGTAAAGATGGTACATCCGATGCGAAACTCATAGAGGTCCCGTCCGGTTCTTCCACATGCAGTGCCGATACGACAGCACCTTACTCATGTACAGTTAATATAAAAAATATGGTGGACAATCCATCGGATTTATGTGGAGTATATAACATAAAAGCAATTGCGTCTGACAAATTCACACCACCCAACCAGGCATCTGCAGACGTAACTGTAAAAGTGCGTGAAGAGGTAAAAGCGGAAATAACAGACATAGAAACAAGCACAGCATCCTCTGGAGCAACTGTCAAATGGACTACAATAGGCACATCAGGCATATTTGAATACTGCTATAATGATGCAGACTGTCACAGCACAGGCTTTGAGGATTTGATAATAGCCGCGGGTGAAGAAGACGCTTATGATGGTCCGTATGATTATCTCGTAAGCTACAAGAAACAGATTTCAGGTCTCAGTTCAGGCACAAGATACACGTACACAATATCAGTCGATATTGGTGGCGAAGAAATGCCGCTCACAAGCACCGGCACATTCACTACGCAGGGACCGCCACCGGTAATATCAGCCCTCACTGTGCAAAGAGTAGATCCAGAAGCCACAATAACTTGGGCAACGAACCTTGACTCAACATGCACGCTTAGCGCAATGGCTTCAAGCCACACGAGTGAGGGCACATTACACGAGATTAAACTTGACGGTCTCACAGCAGGCACATCCTATGACTACGAAATAACCTGCTACCGCACGGATAATAAAGATGCAGACCCGGCAATAGTATCAGGTACAATAAAGTGAAAAGACACACAAATCAGAGATGTCTAAATGCACATAAATAACATATTCAAAACAAACGCAGGCAAACATAATCCAGAAGAAAGAAATAAAGTCGGGGGCGCAAAAAAAGAAAATCACATCCAAAAGAGGCAAAAAAGAGATTATATAACCGACATAATAGCAGCCCTTATTCTGTTCATAATATCCATTATAATCATCAACCACTACAAAGCACCATTCCTTCATTTCTGGGACGAATATCTATACATAAAAATAATCATATCACAGGACATCAAATCATACACATTTCCCAGGGCAGCATATTTTGAATTCTATGCATTCATCTGGAAAATCGTCAGGCACTTCAACGCAGATCCATTTGAATTCCACAACACTATGAGGACCATAAACATCATATTTGCATCAGCTGCAATATCAATGAACTATTTATTCATAAACTCTCTCACGAAAAAGAGGATTTTTGCAGTTGGAACCTCGCTACTGCTCCTGTCAACACCATTCTACATCAGGTATTCAGGAACAACACTCCAGGAAATCATGATGCTGTTTTTCATCATCTTAAGCTTTTACCTTTTCACAAGCGCAATAAAAGAAAACAAAATCTACAGGCTATATCTTGCAGCGATCTCATTTGGCATTGCCTGCAGCGTAAGAGAACAGGCAATCGCATTCCTGCTCTTTTTCATTGTACTGGGACTGGCAGAGCCTAAAGGCAGGCAAATCGCAAAAAAAGCATATCTGTTAGCAGCCATAACATATATAGCCTCATTTTTAGTTCCGATTATGTATACATACCACAAAGATTCATACTTTAGCGGGATAATACACTACATTAAACTAACCAGATCATATGGTGTCATAGACAGCCTGACAACAGAGAGTGTATCAACACATATCTCTTTAGTGATAAAATCATTAACAATGTCATCAGGCAATATAATATTCATGTTAAGCCTGCTGGGCCTAATCCTGCTCTATGACAAAAACAAACCAAAAGAGCTTGCGTATATACTCACTCTCTTTGTGCCGGTAACAATTCTCATATTCTTCGGGGGGCACACACCACGACACTATTTATGTACTTTACTGGGCCTTACAATATCTGCAATGTACGCCATTGAAATAATCTCTAAATCCATCGTCAGCAATACAAAAATAAGAAAAAGTATAATCCTGCTGGCGGTTGTTTTGCTGATATTCACATGCAATATCCACACTGCAGACACCCGCATAAATAATGAAAATAAAGATATAGTTCACTACAAAGCATACTGGGAACAGATTTCAACAGAATTTCCAAACAACACAGTATTCATGATAGGACATAATACAGCAATAATGAAATACTACAGCACGTTAGGCCACTCTAACAACACAATCCTGATGGTAAACTATCCTGGAAACTCTGGACCCCTTGAACCAAAGTCAAAAGAAGAACTTGAGCAGACAATAAACAGTTACTTGTCGCAAAACAAAACAATTATCATAGACACAGACAATAGCTATCGCAGGCACCCGCTTGATATAGAGCAGATAAAAGACAGGTATTCACCAGAGGTCATAGACACATTGCTCATAATCAAACCCAGCTAAACAATCACAAAATAAAGCCTGAAAAGAATCACAAAAGCAATCCCGAGCACAACAAACACTCTCATATCAACAGAATCCTGCACATACAGGGAATCAAAATCCCTGCTTTTGCCCGTCTTTTTCAGAAAATCAATCTCCTTTGATGTAAGCGCCTTCAGGGGGCTGACAACAACAGACTCCTTATCCATCTTAAGCATAATTCTCCCTCTCAAAAAAGATTGAGGTGTAATAGAATGAAACGACTTCTTATAATATCGATTCCCCTTCTTCACAACATACTCAGCACTAATCATCCC
>CBDUVR010000154.1:0-3742 GCA_965370705.1 uncultured archaeon
TTCATCATCATCAGCGCCATCCACGGGACAGGCGAAATAAAATCCGGCGGCGCAGCAGTAATCTTTATCGGCCCGATACCAATAGCAATTGGCACCAACAAAGCATGGGCCATAACAGCCCTCATCATAGGCATAATCATCTACCTGCTATTCATCTTCTCAAGAAACAAAATATACTGACTAATCAATCCTGTCAACAATGTTCGCAGAATGATCCCCGATTCTCTCGAGATTATGCAAAACATCAGCAAAAATAACCCCCGCAGCAGGGTTGCAAATCTTCTTCTTCAGGCGCACGATGTGATTGCGCTCAAATTCTTTCTCATTCTCATCAATGATATCCTCAAGTTTCATGACTTTCTTAACTTTCTTCAGGTCCTTTGTTGCAATAACATTGGTTGCATCGCGATAAATAGAAACTACATTGCCAAACATCACTTTAAGCTCCTCACTTGCCTTTCCTGAAAAGTTTACATTCTCTTCCTCCTTCTTTTTAGCAAGCTCAACCAGATTTATAGAATGGTCGCCAACACGCTCAATATCCGTAACATTGTGTATCAGCACAGAAAGGCGTCTGGCATCACTCTTTGACATCTGCTTTTGCGAAAGCCTGACAGAATAAGTGCCGATTGCCTGAAGCAGACTGTCAACAACCTCTTCATTCCTGTAAACCCTCTTTACCAGAGCGTCATTCTTACCTTCCAGCAATACTTTCCGTGAATCCTTCAGCATCTCAAACGAAATCCTGGCCATCCGGTTTACTTCCTTTTCCACACTGCCAAGAGCAACTGAGGGAACACTGAGATAATTATTGTCAAGATACTTGACGCCGCTGTCAGCAGCAACCTCTTCCCCCGGAATGACTTTCTTAACTACAAATATAAAAACAGGTATAAACCAGATGAATACCAGCGTATTCGTCACATTGAAAATCGTGTGCGCATTCGCAATCTGCCTCGGCACATCCCCTGAAGTCAGCGAAACCCCGTCTGCAAAAAACGATAAAAACGGCAAAAACAGCAAAACACCGGCCACATTGAACATCACGTGAATGAAAGCAGCCCTCTTTGCTGATTTCGTGGCGCCGTACGACGCCAAGAGAGCAGTGATGCACGTACCGATATTCGCACCCATTATAAGAGGTATGGCGGACCTGAGATCAATCACATTCTCCTGCGCCATCGCGATGATGATACCAGTCGTCGCACTGGAACTCTGTATAATGCCGGTAAATACAGCACTTGCAAGGACCCCCAGCATAGGCGTCTTGCCAAACTCTGCCAGCATATCAATAAAAAACACAGACTCCCCCAGCGGGGCAACGCCGTGCTTCATCGTCTCCATGCCAAGAAACAGCAACCCGAAACCAAGCAATATCTGGCCGGCATAACCGCCTTTTCTGTCCCTTACAAAATAAGCCAAAGCCCCAACTGCAATGATTGGAAGCGCAAACCTTCCCACGGGAAACGCAATCAACTGCGCAGTCACAGTCGTGCCGATTTCCGCGCCGAATATAATCCCGACAGACTGCGAGAGCCTCATAATCCCTGAATTTATCAAAGAAACAACAGTGACAGTAGTGACACTTGAGCTCTGGACGATGCCTGTCACAGCAAAGCCAACAAAAACACCCTTGAGCGGGGTATCTGTAAACTTCTTTAAAAGCCTCCTGATGCCATCGCCAGCTGCCTTCTGCATGCCGCCCGACAAAAAAGAGATGCCAAATAAGAATAAGCCCAGCCCGCCAAGAAAACTAAACAGCATATCAAGATATTCCATTGCACCACATACCAGAAACCATACAACTGCCTGCTTCACTAAAAATATCCAGACGAAAATTTATATATGTATACATGCGCCCAAGACTGCTGCGCAATTCATGGGATTTGCAAGAGCACAAACATTTCCCAAAAAAGTCACTATATATATAAAAATTGCCGCATAAACATCATTCCTGTGATAATATGGATGACTACCCCATGATGTGCGGCCTTGAAACCCATGTCCAGCTGCCCTCGAAAACCAAGATATTCTGCGGGTGCAGAAACCCGATAAACACCAAAAAGGAAACAGGGCCAAACACACTCACATGCCCAACATGCCTCGGCATGCCAGGCTCAAAGCCGCGCACAAACAAGAAAGTCATTCACCTTGCAACAAAAGCAGCGCTTGCACTGAACTGCAAAATCGCAAAAGAAATGTTCTTCTCAAGAAAGACATACTTCTACCCTGACATGAGCAAGAACTTCCAGACAACGCAATTTGAAATACCCCTCGCAACCTCAGGCACAATAGAAATAGACATTGAAGGCAAAAAGAAAAAAATAAGGATAAGAAGAGTCCACATCGAGGAAGACCCGGCAAAACTCATCCACGAAAACAACAACACCTTGGTAGACTACAACAGGGCAGGAGTGCCCCTGATAGAGATAGTAACAGAGCCGGACTTCACAAGCCCAAAAGAAGCGAGAATCTACTTATTCAAGCTTGCGCAGATACTCGAATACCTAGACATCTACGACCCGGACTCAACAGCGTCTATAAAAACTGACGCAAACATCTCAATCATGGGCGGCGAACGCGCAGAAGTAAAAAACATAACAGGCACAAAAGAGATCGAGCGCGCCCTCAGTTTTGAATACATCCGCCAGAAAAACATGTACAAGCGCGGCTCGAAAATCACCCAGGAAACCCGGAGATGGCTGCCCGAATCAGGCATCACAAAACTCATGCGGACAAAAGAAACAGAAGCAGACTACGGCTACATATTCGAACCCGACCTCACAGAAATAACCATAAAAGAATCACAAAAAAGCGAAATAAAAAAGCAGCTCCCTGAACTCCCTGACGAAAAGAAGGCGCGCTTCACAAAACAATACAGGATCAGCCGGAAAGCAGCAGAAGGCATAACATCAGAACCGCGGCTGGCAGACCTCTTTGAAAGCGTCGCCAAAAAAGTAAAGACAGAAATCGCATCAGCATGGCTCGCAGGACCTCTCCTGAAAACCCTGAACTACAACAACATGACATACAAAACATCAGGTCTCAAGGAAAAATGGCTCATAGACCTCCTCCTTGACTTCCAGAAAGGGAAATACTCAGACCTTGTAGCAGAAAAAATCCTGTGGAAGATGCTCGACGACAAAACCGACCATATAACTGCAGCAAAAAAACACGGATTCTCGGCAATAGACGCCACACTCGACATAAAAAAGATAATAGGCAAAATAATCAAATCCAACCGAAAAGCAGCAGCAGACTACAAAAGCGGCGAACAAAAAGCACTGAACTTTCTCGTCGGCCAGGTCATGAAAGAGACAAGGGGCACGATTGATGCCAAAACCGCAAGAGAAATGCTCATAAAAATCATTGAATCTCTGTGAGATTGGATAATTCCGGGCTTTCTGATTGCTGGGCAATCAAAAATCATTGAATCCCAATGATGTTGGAAGATTCTAGGCTTCTTATTGCATGATACGATTTACAGCACAATAAAAAACCTTAAATAATTCACAGCACATTCTTAACCTGGACCCGTAACTCAGTGGATTAGAGTGCCTGGCTTCGGACCAGGTTGTCGGGGGTTCGAAACCGGGAGATGCACACGCATCCCGGCGCAAATCCCCCCGGGTTCGCCATCACTTTTTTCTGAACAAAAAACCATTGCGCAACATGGCAGCTGCATAATGTCAACAACCGCCGGTCAATAGACCTTGTCCTTACCCATATCTTTTTTTCATTT
>CBDUVR010000155.1:0-3734 GCA_965370705.1 uncultured archaeon
ATACTGGCTGCCGGGATAAATGCTTATCGTAAAGCAAAGCAGGAGTATCTTAAACCCTACATGTCAGTTCCGAAAGTACTCAATACCCTCAGGAAGAAAGGGCTGAAAACAGGCATTGTGACTGATGCGCCACGGCTGAAAGCCTATATTCGCCTTGATGCCATGGGAATTGCAGATATGTTTGATATCGTTGTTGGATTTGAAGATACTGGCAAGCACAAACCTCACAGTATGCCATTCAAAAAGGCATTGGAGCAAATTGGTTTTGCACCTGATGATGTCTTGTTTGTCGGAGACTGGATAGAAAGAGATATTGTTGGCGCGAAAATGGTTGGCATGAAGACCTGTTGGGCAAAGTATGGCGCAGGTGACCAAACCGAGAAGAGCAATGCTGATTATGAGATTGGTGATATTAAGGAACTGGTTGCCATTATCCAATGCCCTTGATAAATATTGTGCTTTTGTTTACTTTTTCGCTGTTTTTTTGCATGATTTTGTGATTTATTTATAAAGTTATCGTTCCATAATTGTTATCTGAAGGGAAACAGTTGTTTAGATATTTTTTTCTCGATTCTCCAGAAAGAGCGGTTGAGTAAAATTTGCTAGATTGTTTATAATATAAAACTAAAAGGTTATATTTAAATTATTAAATTGGGACTGTGCGGCTTTGCGCTGTGCGGTTCATAATTGGTTAAACTGTTTCTACTTAATCACAGGAATCGTGATAGATTATGGAAAATTTTAGAAAGTTAGGCCTTATTGAGCCTATATTAAAATCAATAGAAGAAGAGAGGTTTACTGAACCCAGTGAGATCCAGGAGAAAGCCATTCCTCTTGTCATTAAAGGACAGGATGTTGTTGCCGGCTCTGCTACAGGGTCCGGAAAGACGCTTGTGTTTGGGTCCGGGATAATCCAGAATTGCTCCAGAGGCAAGGGAATCCAGGCGCTGGTGCTGACACCTACCCGTGAGCTTGCTCTGCAGGTTGCAGAGTCTTTGAGGGGTTTTTCGAAGCATAAGCCTCTAAAGACTGTCACTGTTTATGGCGGCGTGTCAATTGGCCCGCAGTTCAGGGAACTGAAGAGCGCAGACATTGTTGTCGGTACACCCGGCAGGATTCTTGACCATATCGGAAGGAGGAGCATCAACCTTAGCCGTGTCAGTATTCTTGTTTTTGATGAAGCTGACAGGATGCTTGATATGGGATTCATCAGGGATGTTGAGAAGATAACCAACGAGTGCCCGCGAGACAGGCAGACTCTTTTGTTTTCAGCTACGATTTCAGGAGACGTGGGCCGTCTTGCCCACAGGTACATGAGGAACCCTGTTAATGTTTCAGTGGAGTCTTATGTTGATTCCAGCAAGCTTGAGCAGGTATATTATGATGTTCCTGACAACCTGAAGTTTTCTTTGCTTGTGCATCTCCTGAATGAGGAGAAGGCTGCGATGGTTATGGTTTTTTGCAATTCGCAAAGAAATACGGATTTTGTTGCGAGCAATCTCAGGTTTTCCGGGATTGATGCCCTTGCTATACATGGCGGGTTTTCACAGGATAAGAGGACTCGCGTCATGAAGCAGTTTAATGAGCAGAAGAGAGTCTATGTTCTTGTGTGCACGGATGTGGCTGCAAGAGGGCTTGATATCAAGGGTGTTTCGCATGTGTATAATTATGATATACCGCGCGACAGCAAGTCGTATATCCACAGGATCGGGAGAACTGCAAGGGCAGGCGAGGAAGGCAAGGCCGTTAATATTCTTTCGAGCAGGGATTATGATAATTTCACCAAAGTCATGAGTGACCGCTCACTGAAGGCGTACAAGGAAGAGATGCCTCATGTTGAGAGGGTGAAGATTAAGGTGATGGATAAACCGAATTATAGGAGAGGCGGTCCTTTCCGCTCCAGGGGTCCCGGAGACTCCAGAGGTTCCGGAAGTCCCAGGAGTTCCAGGAACTTTGGCAGGGACGGAAGAAAGTCTTTTGGGCGCGGAAGATAGAATTGATTGTTTTATTGTTCTTTGCGATGAGAAGTAGAGCGATGAAGAGTTTTTACAGGAACAGATAATCTACCAAAATCAGTTAAATTCCATGCTCTTTCGTGAATATAATAGAATATTGTTTTCAGGGCGTTTGCAAGCAGACCAGAACCAAGGGCAATGGACCAATTATTAGTCCAAAAATATATTGTTAATACAGTAGTTACAGTGGCAATTATTCTCCAAGTGATTGTCTTAAGTATTGTTCTTTTGTGTGTGTCCATAAATATCAACTATAATTCGTAATTAAGCAAGCACATTATTTAAAAATATGTTTCTGTAAACAGATAGTTTTTTTGTTTTTCTTTTCATATTTTTTTCTGATGAATATTAGTGTGCATGATAAGAAATACCACCAGGCTAGTGTCAGTATAAGGGCTGATATCATGATAACTGATGGAGTAAGGTCATCAACAAAAGTAAGCGGCAGGAGTATGAAAAGGTAAAAGTGGTTTGCCAGAGAGTAAATTGCATTGGCTGTTGTACTGCCGCCCAGCCCAAGAATTTCGTCAAGTATGAAGCCAAAAAAAAGTATTAAAAGCGCTGCAAGTGGAAATAGCAGGGTTGCAATTATCTTTTTTTTGGTTATTTTCAGAAAGGTTATGATTGAGTTTTTCACGTTCATATTTTAATACTTCAAGTTATAAAGTTTTTTGGACTCGTGCGCAGCCTGATTTCACATGCGAAGCGAAAAAATCCAGAAAAGTTGAGAGAGAGATCCTATTATTTAAATTCTTTCTCAATTATTTCGCGTAATGAGTCCTCATACATTTTCCATTTGTCTATGAAGTATTTATAATTTGTATTTTTCCAACACTCTTCCTTACGCGGCACAGATGACATTGCTATAATAACACCATCAGGATTACACTTATGAAAAACCTCCGCAACATCTGTCCCGAAGATGTTATGTGGTATGTCTCCAAGTGTGGTGTCGCATAGCAATAACTGATATTTTTCGCCAGATTTAATTTTATCTGCAGCAGTTGGATAGGATTCCGCATCATCTACAGAACAGCCAAGTTTTTCTAATGCATCTACATGCTCTGGACGAATTCCATATAAATCTTCTACAACTAAAGCATTGATAGGCATACTGCTTACTACTACTAGTAAATTATAAAAACCTTTCGGTTGGGATATCTCTTTCAATTGAATGTAACTTGGAGTTTTGCCTGCTTTTGTTGGTAAAACTTTCTGATTAGGGGTGTTATACTTAATTATACATAGTTGCGCAACTGCTCCCCAGTCATCTCAAGCGCCCTCTTTTCCCAGATATTGCCCGATTGCGCTTTCCAGCTGCTCAGGCTTTTGCGAGCCGATCAGGAGGCGCTTTTTGTTTTTGAATTCGAGCTGGACTCCTTTGTTTCCGCTTACGTTGTATGTTTTGCCGCCAGGTCCCCATTTTATGCCCCAGCCGCCGTATTCTGTTATAGGCTTGTAGGTGCGCACGTAATGTTTTGTTTCTTTTTCTATTGGTATTTTTTTGAATGAGAGGTGCAAGGGGAAGTAGCGGATGTAGAGGCCGTTATTGCGCACTTCTGTTATCAGCTTTAGCTTGTAGAAGAATATGGGAAATAGTATACCGAATATGACCCAGAGTATGAGTATCATGGTGTTGGATGCATTGCTGTTGCCGACAGGGTTGTTAAAAATCAGTTCCTGTATGGCAATATACCATACGATCAGCGGGCCGGGAAT
>CBDUVR010000156.1:0-3726 GCA_965370705.1 uncultured archaeon
TTTCACTCATCTCAAGCTCTCTTTTTGGAATAATATCAGATATTTTTACGCCCATAAAAGACACCATACAGCGAACAGCACACTATACTCAATAATAGCACTAAGAAAATATAAACATAATCCTATAAAATAAGTGCAAACGTCAACCAAGGAAACTCAAACAAGCGTAACATTGGTATTCTCAGCATCATCGACTCCGTCAATCGAATGGAGCTTCTCCTCAACCTTCTCGATGACGCCGCCCTCATCAGGCAAAAGAACAAGCACAATAAGCTGCTTTAATCCAAAAGCAATATCCTCTTCTTTCATATCCTTTATGTCGCCGATGCCAATCTCTTTTATCCCCGCTGCCACTCCCTTCAGGTCAACATCCACTGACTCAGGCATCACCCTGAAAGTCGCGAGCACATTCCTTGCCATAACACTTCACCATCCAATGCTTCACGGGCCAATAAAACCGCATTTTCTGCAGGTATACTTATTCGAGGTAATTTTGCACTTGCTGCACCGTATAATTTCCGCGCCGCAGCCGGGGCACTTGAACTTGACAGAGCGCTCTCCTGCAGCTATGCTCGCCCCGCAACCATTACAATTCGTCTCATCCATCTTTTTCACCGTTCATCTACTCCCTGACTCCGGGAATTAGTTAATATGCCCCCTAAACCTTTATAAACTTTGCCAATACACTTGCTTTCATGCCCTCATAGTCCAGTGGATAAGATATGGCCTTGCGGAGGCTGTGGCCCGGGTTCGAGACGCATGAACATCTGCAAAATGCGCGAAAATCCCGGTGAGGGCATACACCAATTTACTCTAACTTTTATAAACATTGGCTTCCAATTATTAAAAATGCCGTCTGAGAGATTAACAGAAAGTGACATAAACCGCTTAAGAGGGGTAGTCGGGCTCGGAACCGCGGGAAGCCCTGAACCCCGAAATACTGCGGCCCAGAAGCAGGAAGAAAAGATTATGCCCAGTCCTCTGAATATGCCGCCTGTAAGCGCACCTGTCAACAACCTGATAGAGCCAAGAGAGCACCCGAAATCAAAAACACAGGTAGAGACTGAACTTTTCGTAAAAATAGATGAGCATACAGAAGTTGCAAAAGAGTTGATTGAGGCAAAAAGAGATATCAAATCCATTGCTGAGACAATTTCTTTACTGGGAAAGGCCGAGAAACTCAAAGCAGAAGCAATCGAAAGGCTGGACTCTCATCTTGACACCCTTGATGCAAAACTTTCAGATGTGGAAGATAAACTGACTGCGCCTGAAGGGCTTGAAATTCCGACAGAAGGAGTTGATCTCGGCCCTGCAAGCGACGTTTCAGACCTTCACAGGACACTTGAGCGCCTCAAAGACGAATTGGAAGACGTTGACTGAACTAAGCAATTTCTTCAAACATAAACAAATACAAAACACTTCTGCCTACTTCCGTATTTTACGAGCAATCCTCTTCCTGTCCTCAGGAACCTCAAGATAATTCTCACCAGAAACAACAGGCCTGCCAAGCTTACTCTCAGTATCTCATCTCGCATTTCCTGCAACACGCCCCCCTCTCTTTGCAGCACCACTGCATTTATCGAAGCCCACCACATTTTCATTTCTTGTAATTTCTGTCGTTACCCTTTCACCAAGCATAGAGAAAATAAGTTCCAGATCATTCATATGATCCCTTAGATTCTCTCTTTTAAGCCCTTTATGCCTCTTGTACTCATCAACACTTTTCCCAAAAGTTGCATTAGAAATCTCATTCGTAAGTATCGCAAACTCCACATTCTTCTCTATTCCTCTCTCTTTCCATTCACCAGTCAATTCCTGCCGGATCGCAATTCCACGAACCCTTTTCTCAATCCACTCCCGGGAATAGCCTTTCTTTTTGTAGAGTTCCTTCATCCGCTCCTGCGCCAGTTCAGGATTCTCTATTTCCTGCACCCGCTCGGAACCGACTTTTGCAAGCCATACCTTAAAGGGTTCTGCTTTAGGCGAGGGTATTGACTGGATGAGCCGAAACGCATTTTCTGTATTGACGCAGTCAGTATTGTAATATTTACCATCTGCTGAAATTAATTTGAGTTGGTTACAAATTGTAACCAACTGATTTTCGCGATGTTTTAGAACTTTCCAATAATTATTTGGGTTAGAACTATCTGTTAATATGGCTATTATATCTACCACAGAAAAATACCACTCTCCATCATGCCAAAGTCTTCTTATCTTCTTATCCTGAAACACGACCAGCGCACTGTCTGAACCCATCTAACATCACCTGCAAATCTCCAAATCAAAATAACCCTTTAAGCGCTCGGTTATATATAACTAACCAATACACCCTGCCGATATACTCGTCACAAAATCATAATCCGGGAAAAGAAATCCCCGGCAGAAAAAATATTGCGCCAAAAACAAGCAGCGCACCAACAATGAACTGTATAATCCATGCGCAAAAAGCACTAAACCACGATAAGTCAAACATCATCTTGTAGACAAATAAAAGCAGAACAAATGCAAAGAGGGAAGGCACAAAAAAATAGATAACCCCGACAACAATATTTGCGGCAATAACCTTAAAATCGACGCCTCGCCGCCCAGGAACCTGACAGCAAAATAAAGGGGCAGAGTGGTTATCAAAAGAATCCCAAGAACCGCAGCAATTCCGAGAGTAAAAATATCCATAATTTTACATGCACTCACATCTTTTTAAACATCGGCAGATAACTGAACTCCTCATGATACATAATAAACGTGCTAAAATCCCTCAAAATATCAGAAAACCTGAACCGGACATCTCTCATAAGCTCATGCAGGTCCTCATAAGTCCTGGTCAGTGTCTCAAACTCAAGGTCCACACTGCCCACAACTTCTGTAATATAAATCACACGCACATCAGCCCTCAGGTAATTAACCAGCTGCCTGACGCGCCTCGGGTCCGTATTTGAAAAGTTCAGATTAACCTTGTGATGAGTATACCCAAGAAGCTTATGATCCAGGCGATAATTAAACCCAAGAATAACACCCATGTCAACCAGTTTCCGGATCCTGTACTTCACAACACTGGAAGTGCATCCAAGCCTGATTGCAATATCCACAGTAGGCATTCTCGCATTTCTGGAAAGAATATCAATCAGCTTGTAATCAACATCATCCAGCCTCAAAGAAACCGGCTTCCCCCCGAGAACAAGGTCATCATCTGCATTCTTATTCAAAAAGAACTTGTATTTCAGATGATGAATCTTTGTCGCAATTGAGACATACCTGCTCTGAAAATACTCACCATACCTGGCTCCAATATCACCCAAAACTCTCTCAAAATCAACAACATCTGAAACAAGGAAGTTCAGAGCCAAATCCCAGTCCCCATCCAGGATCGCAATCCACCCAACATTCGGGTGACTCCTCCCAAACTCCAGAATATCATTCTCATCTTTCTCAAGAATCCTGCTGTACTTGAAAAATGCCCTGTGATAAAGAAACCCGAATTTGGTAACATCCAGGATAGCATAATACCCGCAAATAACACCCCTCTTCTCAAGACTGTTCAGCCTGTACTTAACAACCTGCTTGGAAAGCCCTACTTTTTTAGCAATAACCGACAGCGGCAGGCGCGCATTAAGGCTCAGTTCATAAAGTATTTTCCTGTCCTTCAAATCCAGTTCAACACATTTATCAGGCATTATCATTACATATGAACAAAATTATATATAATTATTCTTCATTTGTAAAAAAAAC
>CBDUVR010000157.1:0-3685 GCA_965370705.1 uncultured archaeon
GCCGTCCTCGACTTGCAGTTCCTGTTTGAGGTTGTGGATTTGGTATTTGTTTTTGCCGATTTCTTCAATGTGGATGTCTAATTGTGCCGCGTCTGTTATGATGTTGCCTGTGTCGTCCCTGGCAATATTGTCCTGCATGGCGAGAGCGGCCTCTTGGCTGACGGGGTTGCCGTTGGGGTCATATATTTTTAGGGTGTCAGGAATAATGTGGCCTGTTTCAGGGTCAAGTTCGTATTCTGCTGCGTATTGTGCTAATGGCTTAATTACCGGGTCGCCTGCTTCCTGCAATGCTAGATCGTAGAAATCATGTATTTGCTTCTCGGGGTCGCCTTCCTGGCCCATGTCCACGTATATGTGGGTGTTTACTTCTTTCTGGACATCCTCGGGCTTCTTGTCTATGCAGCCCATCATAAGTGCTGCTGAGCCGACTGCAATGCCAAAGGCTCCGATGGTTATTATCTGCTGGTAATTTTGTTTGATTTTTCCTGGTATTTCTTTGATTGTTCGGGGTATATTTTTTATTCTCTGGTATATTGTCTTTCGCGCCGGAGTGTCCATATATCCTGTATCCATTTCTTCGGGCACAGGGTGGGTGATTTTGTAACGCTCTTCTGCGATTTGAAATATGCTGCCTTTTGGGGCATGTGTCTTGTTGTAATGAGCATGCATGGTGTTTAATGTATTGTCTATATGCTTTGGACATTGCCTTAAAGCTTCGAGATTTTCGTATAATGTATTCAAACGCGGAGACAGTGCAGTTGGGTCTATTTGTTTTTCAGGGGCGGTTGTGTCTATGGCTCTCATGGTGTCTAGTATATTATTGAACAGCTCTTCCGGGTTTTCAGAGTGTCTGGCAGATTCATAAATGTTTGCCAGAGAGTCAACAACTGAGTCTGCTGCTTCGCCTGTCATGGCGGCCATGACTTTGTCTGTAATGTCGCCTGTTGATGTAATTTCACTGATTCCTGTGATGTCTACCTTGACTGCTGAGTATAATGGTTTTAGTCTGGCATCCGGTTTTCCGTTTTTGCCAGAAGTAATTGATAAGTTGTATTTGCCGGGCTCTTGTGTTGTGTTTATTGCTGCGTATGTACTGCCTGTGCTGTCTGTGATGAATCTTGTGCCTGAGTTCATGAGGTTTTCTATGCCGTTATATTGTTCTGAAGCTTTTGCAAGACTGAATAGTTTATCCATAATTGTTTTTTCCGGATTTGGAGTGTTCATTAGCGTCACCTTCTTATGTGGTTGGTTGCCTGTGCGGTTTTGGATTCTGTGTGTTTATGAGCACAGAAAGTACTACTTTTTGGTGAATTAGATATTTAAATCTTTTGGTTTTGCTGCACAACCGAAAGATATAAATACTTTTGTCACTCTATAGTGAATATGACTATAGAACTACAGGACCGGACTACTGGGGAATATCTAAAACTTCTGGATGAGGCTCAAATAACAAGGCCGTCTGCATATCATTTTAGTCAAGAATGGATTGCTCATCCATACACGGGCGCTCCTGTCATTAATCCTGACGGGAGCATATGCGAAGAATATATTGAACGACAGGATGAAGATGGGCAAAATTATCTTGATCTTGTGAACAAGCACTTTGATGAAGAACATGAGCTATATTCCCTTGATAAGGTTATTGTGGATGAAAGGCAGTTGGGTACCCTGAATGAGCCGAGTGACGTTATGGATAAGCTTTTGAAAGTTCCTGAAGTGCAGGATGTTGTTAAATTTTATCTTGAACAGGACGGTGGATTTTTTGCTGTCAAGCCAGACAGGGATGGAAAAGAACTTATTGTAAAGACTCCTGATGGTGCAGAAATATCTGAGAATTTGCGGACAAGTGAAGAGCGATTGATGAAAGCAATTTCGAATGTAAAGTCGTATGAGAAAATATCCGGACTAAAGACAGATAAAGAAGGGTGGTTGCATAAGGGCTGGTACCAGTACCGCAAAGAGGCTGCCCTCGCGGGTGGTGGTGGTGCATATCTTCTGCTGCATCCACAATGGGCAGGTCAGGCCAGAGATTATATCGCCGATATCGTGCATCAGTCTAACAGCGGCCTTCTCACTCCTGAATCGTTTACATACAGCTTGTTTGAAAAGGCTCCAGAATTCCTATCTCCGAAAGAAGCAATGGTCATTGCATCAGTTGCAGCAGCATTGTATTTTACCCCTAAGGCTATAATGTCATGGAAAAAGCGGCGCGGTGAAAAAATGAATCGCGATGTGGACGAGGGTAATGTTCTTGAGATATTGCAGAATGTGTAACTGGTTATATTTTATTTTTTTGTTAGACTTTAATGTCGCAAAGAGCATGAAAGGCGAATTTGAGGGGGCAATAATGTGCATATTGTCTGCTCATATAGGGGAAATAGTTGGTGTTTTCTCTGAAAATTGTGTTTTTTGATTCACATAAAGGTTAAAAACTGTTGTTTTGAACCATAGATTATTGGCAGAAATGATTTTGTTGTCAAAAAGCATTATTGAGTGCTCTTATCAAAGCAAAGAAAGAACAAGATGCAGCGGGATAACAGGATATTTGTCATCACAGAGGATTGTGCCTTTGCTTATGAAATATATTTCATCGCAAAGAATTTAAAAAAAGGATGCGAAACATAAGTATGACTATGGATTCTGCTGAAAAAGATGTTCTTGAGCTTTCCCTGCGCTGCCCCAAGAAAATGAAAAACGGGCCGTGCGGGTCATCGTTTGACGGCAGGTGCGAGGTTGGCGGTTTCTGCGTATGGAAGGAAATCTACGGCAGGCTCAAGGAAGAAGGCAAGCTCTCTGTTCTAGACAATGTTCTTGGCGCAGAAAAATTCGGATACAGTCCATACAGTGACAGGAAAGCAGAATCGTTTATGGACAGCAAGAGATTTGTAATAACAACTGAGATTGAGCCGCCAAAGGGAGCTGACCTATCCAAAGTGAAGAGATTTCTTGGAAATGTTAAAGGAGTCAGCGCCATTAATGTTGTTGACAACCCGCTTGGGGAGCCGATTATGGGGCCGTTTCTGCCTTCTCTTTATATCATGAAGCACAATATCAAGCCGATATACCAGATAACGTGCAGAGATAACAATATCGCTGCTATACAATCAGATATCTTTGCTGCATACGCAGCAGGGGTGCGCGACATTCTCGTGCTTACAGGGGACTATGTCACAAAGAATTCAAAACCGGTGTTTGATGTTGATTCTACGCTTCTTGCGTATCTTATTAAGACAAAGCTTGCGAACGGGCTTGATTTTTGCGGGAGGAAGATAGATACTAAAATGGCAATCAATACCGGGGTTGCTGTAAACCCAAATGCAGTGCCTTGTGATGCTGAGATGATAAAGTTCAGAAAGAAGATGCAGTTTGCTGATTTTGCGCAGACGCAGGCGATTTTCGACCCCAATGTGCTTGATGAATTTTCCAGGCAGATGAATTTCCATGAGAGAGTTCTTGTTGGCATATTGCCTATAGTGTCTTACAAGATGGCGGAGGCAATGTCGAAAGTTCCGGGGGTGACTATTCCTGAGGACCTGAAAGAAGAGCTGAAAAAGGACAAGGGTGCGGGGATAAGGCGCGCAAAAGAGATGATTTTGCATGCAAAGGAGCTTGGGTTCAGGGGAGTTCATATTATGACGTTTATGAACCTTAAGGTGCTTGGGGAATTGACGAAGAACGTGTAAGC
>CBDUVR010000158.1:0-3632 GCA_965370705.1 uncultured archaeon
CATTCTTAACCGACATCTCAACCCTATTCATCTCCCTGTTAACAATAAACTCATCATCTGTAAGCTTCAGTTTCGAAACAATCTCCTTCAACCCCCCATCAACAATCCCTTTCTCAATCAGGCAATGGTCAACAACCCTCTCAAATGGTTTCAGGATACTCTTCGCGCGAAGCCGCAGCCTGTTCTGGTACTGGTAGATATTCTTCACGCTTGACGTGCAAAGATGAACACTCAGATTCTTCGTGCGCCTCCGCGCAAACTCAAGCAGCCGGAGCCCCGCATCCCGGCTCCCTTTCACAGTATTAAACACATCCTCATTACTCAAAAGCCCCCTTTTCGTCATCTTTGAAAAATTCAGCTCAGACATCTCAAGCTCATTCAGGTTCAGAAACTTTGCCCCAACCTTCTCGAGATACAAAATAAGCTCTCTCAACTCCTCCTCTTTCCCGGGCACAACCGGCACCTCAGCCCCGGCATCAAACCGATACCCTAAACACTTATCAATCAAAGACAAATCATCCCTAAGGTGCAGCCGGATCTCATCAAGCCCTGCGTCCTCAAGCTCTTTTAGCATTTTATCAGTAAGTATGTCCCCTGATGTATAGAGGTGAATATGGAACTCGCGCCCAAACTCTCTTTTCAGCATCCGGATATACCCGACGGTCCTATCAAAGCGAGCCAGCGGCTCCCCACCGGTAACCCCGGCACCTGTTGAACAGCACAACCGCGCCTCACGCACAACATCATCTTTAGATGAAACCGGCGCCTCATTAGCCCATGTCTTATCCACATTCTTGCGTTTTGAAGAAAGCGGGCAATAATAGCACGAGTGCGCGCACACCCCTGTAACAAAAAGAACAAGCTTCTGCCCCCTCATGCACTGCACACACCCGCGCGGCAGCCTGCCAACATACTTCGACTGTGCATAGCTGGTTTTTATAGGGCGCATAAAAGGCAATACACCTCCAAAAGTAATATCTCTATCGTTATCATTAACTTTCCCTCTCTTTATGCATGCTCCTTTTTTGCACTTTTTTTTGCACTTTTTTTGCACTTTTCGTGTACAATTCATATTTCAGCCCTCTTTTTCCTTTACCAACACGTATAAATATGCTCCTTTTAACTAAGTCTGCAAGATCTATTGTTGCTGTATTTCTGGAAATATTATTAGTTATCATATATTCTCTATTTGTAATTGATCCCTTCTTTTCAACATATTTTATTGCCTTTATTTGCCTTTCGTTTAGCCCGGATTTTTCCAAATCCGCAAGATTAAATGGTTTTTTAAGTATAGTGATTAGGCTCGTGCCTGTAAATTCAAATACTGGTTCAGGTAATCCCCAATCAACGCACCATTCAACGATTTTATTTGTACCTGTACCGACTTCTTCAATGTGTTTTATCCAGAAAAACTGCTTCGCAATTAAAGGATTGAAAGGCTCGGATTCATGTTCCTGCTTCAACTTTTTTATAGTCCATCCTTCAGGCAATCTTCCGGGGTTCCAGAATTCCATCCTGTCATCAAATATCCTGACCTGAACCTTGGATGCAGATGAATAATCTCTATGCGCAATTGCATTTGCCAAAGCCTCCCTAATTGCTTTTGGCGGGTATTCCCATTTTTCCTGTCTTTGTATCTTCCAGTCTTCTATCCATGAAGACAGGGATATATGATCAAAGATAAATTTTTCTGCATCAGTTACCTGTTCAATTATATTGCTTTCTATCACTTTCATATCCACCATCGGACCCGTGACATCCGTACCCCTGAACCTGATACATTTGACTTCAGACTGGATAAAATATTTCTGAGGCTCTTTAGCAAACAACAAAACCGCAGCATTAGTAAGTTTTCCACCATGCAATAACTTCAATCGCATCAGCGCCTCTTTTAGTGGCGCATTCGCAGGAATATCCACTCCGCGTTTATTTTTAGCTTCTTTCAGAAACCACTCAACCTTTTCAGCATCAATATCATCAAATGTTGCCCCTTCACAAACTTCAGAATCCCAGCACGTTCTCTTTTTACCAAGTATGATTTTTTCAAGTTCCTCCGGCGCAATCACCGGACTCTCACTCCCTGCCCTTCTGTAAGCGATCCCGTCAAGATAATATGGTTTGTTTGTCCCTTTAGCAACTTTCACTTCAACAACATTTTTGCCTCCGGATTCAAAAACATTAATTCCCGGGCTGACTTCTGGCTTTATCTTCTGCCTGATTTTCTGCGATATTGTTTTTAGGGTTGAATCAGACACCTCCTGACCAACAACTTTTCCTTTATCAGAAACACCAAAATAGACCGCACCACCCTTATGATTCAGAAACGAGCACATTGCCTTGAGTGCGCGCTCCATCTGCGCAGTAGATTTCTTAAACTCCACTCTCTCAGACTCCCCTTTCTCAACCACTTTCAGAAATTCTTTTTCATCCATGACATAACTATAATTTCACAGTTTTAAATGTTATTTTACGCCTTACAAGCACATCACCCTACAAAGCAGTCAGGTTTGCACTAATACCCTATCAGCCCCCAAACATAGAAAGCACCTCATCCTAAATCCTTAACCAATCCCTCTATCGCGCTCCTATGCTCTCTGCCACAGAAATTAACAAACTCCTCCATACTCTCCCTGCGCGCAGACTCAAGATACGCAAAATACTCATTTTTCTTATGCGGGTCAAAAGCAAACAAAGGCAAACCCACCTTTAGAAGAATCCAGGAATGAAGCAAACGCCCAATTCTTCCGTTTCCATCAGCAAATGGATGGATGCTCACAAAAATAAAATGAACAATAGATGCAAGAACCTGCGGTTCAATCTTCTTCCCACTGAAATTCACAAGCGCAGCAATAGCGAACTCAATCTCTTCACTCGACGATGGCAGCTTCGTTTCAAACCCGGCGATTCTCTTGGAACCATAATAGAATTCTCCTGGTTTATCAAGGATATTATTCATCATAATTCCATGCAGGCGCTTTATCTCAGGAACACAGATATCCTCTTCACATATTGTAAAAAGCTCATCTATAGCCTTTCTTGCATTCAGAATTTCCGTAACTTCTCTTGGAGTAAGCCCGACAGGGTAATCTCCAAAAACCCGTGCAACATCATCTTGTGTTGCAGTATTGCCTTCAGTCACAGTAGTTGAATAGGCATGCAGCATAATGCTTGCATTTACAAGTTTCTTTGAATGGATTTTCAAAGGACTCAAAACCTCAACCTGCCTTTCAAATCCATCCATCCTAAAATCCATGAAATTCACATAAAAAAATGTAAGATCATTCAGGTTCGCCCTCAACAAAAGCGGTTTCCTCTTCAGCACATGCACAAATCTGTTTGCAGTAAGCACGCGCACATACTTAACAACAGTCGGTTTTGAGAATCCTGTTTTTTTGATAATATCCTTAAATTGCATGGCATTGTTCTCAAACAACTCCTTAAAAACACGAATTGCCTTTTCATCAAGCAATTCATTGTAATCAATTCCTTTCATTCGCGCCCAGTATAGAAAAGCAAGGCAATCCATCACTTCCCCGTTCTCCCTGTTTATCGTCATATCAACAATATACCCGTCACTTTTAAGCACCCGCAGTATATCAGAAACAGTCCTTTCAGAAACATTCTCAAAAAAA
>CBDUVR010000159.1:0-3617 GCA_965370705.1 uncultured archaeon
TCTACTTACAAAGCTAAGCAGACAACGAGTATATTACGGTGATTTACAGCACATAGACAAGAAGAACAATGAAATAAAAATAATTGGAGATGGTGCTGTTCCTCCTTCATTAGCGGGAAACCTTGAAAAACCGGGCTTTGCCGAACATGGAATACCTACTGAGGGAAGTACCGGAGGTCTTTCTGTAAGTCTTGTATGTAAACCTGGAGAAGGAATTTTAGCCAGACTGGGAAGAAATAACGGACAATTTGAGATGGTAATTGTAAAATGTACTGTTTTTGAGTCTTCTTCTGGGGAACTAAAAAAGAGAAAGGAAGAATTCTTCCCTTCTCTTTTTTTCTAAATACCTGTTGTAATGTGGATACCAACAATTGTTTAGATGTAAGAAACAGATTTTATAACGGATTAACGGAACGTAATAATAAAAAAAGTTAAAGGGTGGGATACTAGTTGATAATAGATATAACTCTTATCCATATTAATAACTAAATATTGTAAAAATATATAGATGATATGTTTACTTTCCATTCCTGCTTTCCTGCAGGATAATTGCACGATGCGGACTCCGGATCAAAGTCAAAATAATAGTGTGTTGTGTTTTTTGAGTCTGTGGTTTCCGCGTTCCATATTGTGTTGCCTGTGTTGTTTCGTATGAACCACTGAACCTCTGTATTGGTGAGATTGGTTGTGTATGATGTGTTGTCAGAATCATACAATCTCACAGCAAGAGTCAGTGTGCTTGCCCCGGTTCTGTTCACAACAGAATTATTTCCATCTATATTGAGCATTGCCAAGTCATCCTTCTCAACTGTGAATGCGCCTGCCTGAAGCGAAGAGTTTATGTTGCCTGACTGGTCTGATGCGTTTATGATGTACTGCCATGTATCAATTTCAAGCTGTGTAAAGTTTCTCTGGAATGTTGTCTGGTTATCATTGCACGCCTGGCACACCCATGTGTCTTCAAGAGCCCATGCGCCGGCACCCTTTTTCAGGTAGAAGTATGCTGTCAGGGTGTCGTTGTCCTCATCAGTTATGTTTATTGTAAAGTTGAATGGTGACCTTGACCAGCCGTCTGATGAGGGTGAGACCTGCATATAGTCTGACTGGGGGATTGATGAAAGGAAGAATTCGTTTGTGCTCAGGGTTGTTCCATTCCAATATTGGTCTGGGTTGTCTTTAGAAAATGAAATATGTGTTATATTATACCAGCCATACGGGTAACCGCTGTCTGTATTTATCGAGCAACCAAAAGTGCTTGTTGTGGCACACGAGCCATACACCGCCCCGTTGTGCTCCATGCGGAACTCGATGCCAAACTTTGAGGGGTCTGTTTTGTCGCTTGAACAATCGTCTGTCACGGTTCCGCTGAAATCTATGGTTGAGCCCCTTGTGAAATTCTGGCTGAACGCGGGCATTGTTGAGTTCGAAAGGTCTGCCATCAAAGTAATGTTTTGGATGGCCGTAACATTGTCAAAAACATATGCATCTCCCGAAGTCCCTCCATACCATGAGTGGTTTCCAAGGAACCACTTGCCTGTCTCAGAACACCAGCCAGCATTTGTAAGAGTCCTGTTTATCCATCCATCGTCTGAAGTCAATATTGGCGGAGCAGATTCATAACTGCCGTAAGTGAAATCATCAAGCCATATTTTGCTGTTCGAATTATTTGCGTATGTCTGGTTGTCTGTGTCAAGTGCCCTTATGCTGAATGTCGTTGAAACAGACCTGTTCACTATTGCACCTACAGGCGGCCATATAGATGTCACCGACACATTATCTTTTTCTATGATGTAGGTGTGTCCTGCAAGCTCTGTTGCACCGTCGTCATTTGTTGTATTGAACTTGAAGACCCATGTGTTCATGTCGTCGGGCTGGTAATCATAAGTGAAATTCATCACAGTCCACGAGCCACATGAAGAACATGTATCGCTTGCGACTAATGTGTAAACTGATGCCGCACTTGTCTTATGCCATAAGTAAACTTCTATATCCCGGTCAAAGCGGTCCATTACTTCTACTGAAAAATTGAATTCTTCTCCCCAGCCACCGAGCGTGGATAATGAGTCTGCGCTAATGTAAAGTGTGGAGTTCATTACGAGGGGATCGTATGTGTAAACTTTGGACTTCACAAACAGGCCTGTTGATTCACTGAAAAGATTTCCGTGATCCCAAGTATAGTTTATTTTGCTTATCGTGACATTTGCGAACTTGTTTTCTGTGCCGTCTGCATGGCTAAAGAGGTCTATTTTCCTGCTTGTTGAAACAAAGTTGGACGCGGGCCAGTAAAAGACATCCACGCCTGCGTTGTAATTTGTAAGTGAATAGTTCTGCCAGAATATTTTTTGGTTTTCATCATCATCTTTCAGATAGACGTATCCTTCCCCGATAGTGAGATTATTTGCACTCCACTCATATAACAGGCTCATGTTTATGTTTGAAATTTCCTGATACGGCATTGACGGGCTGTCAAAGAGAGGCTCAATTTCTGTTGAGCATTCTTCGCCGGATGAACATGAATACGAAACACTGTCAAAATAAGATGTTGTGTTTCTTGTGTCCCTCTCTGATGCAACACTAAACATCTGCTTTTCTGTCTCAGTACAATTTGCAGTGAAGTTGAACTGCACTGTTGCGCGGCTTGCAAGCGCGCTCACAGACCAGTTGGCTGAGTTCTGCGTTGAGTTAAGGGTTCCTCCGTTAAAGGCCTCGGTAATATTGCATGCTGCTGAAGCATAAAGGAAAACACTCCAGTTGTTCGCTGCAACGTCCCCTATGTTCGTGACCTTTAAAGTGTAATTATAAGTCATATTAGGCTGAACACTTCTTGGCTCAGGCCAAGGGTATGTATCCCTCTGTATGGCTTCTAGATCAAATTCAAGATGCGACTCTGAAGAATAGTTTGCTGTCTGGACAGTAAAGTTCTCAAATTCCTGCATCTCTTTTGTTCCGTCAAATGTAAGATTCCACCACATATGGCCGGGTTCTGAATCCGAAACAGATGCCTTTATCTGATATGTAAGAACCGCATACTGGTTGACAGCCATATCGCCAAGCTGCCATTTTACATAGTTGTCTTCAAGATTAACACTTGAAGAAATCAGGGAAATGTTGCCTAGCATGCCCGGATTTGCAGGAGTCCATCCCTCTTTTATTGTCTCTCGCAAACTAAGCCCTGAAGACGCAAGGCATCCTTTGTTGTGTACAACAATCTGGCTCTCGAAAACCTTGCTTGCTGAAACATACTGTGGTGTCTCTCTTATCACTTCTATAACACTCTGGTTTGTGTTGTTCATCACAAAAGAAGAGCTTGTTTCTGCGCTCTTGTGGGGCAGCACATAATTTATGCTGATATTTATTGTCGCATTATCGCCCGCCAGAGGGGATGTAATATTGAATGCCGCTGTCTGGCTGCCTGTGGCACCGGCATTGATGATCACTTCAGTCGGGAGCGCCTGCCAGCCAACCGGAGCCTCAAGCGTGACATTGTAGGATACGTCGTCCCTGTACTTGTGTGTGAACACAACAGAAACATCCTCTGTTGCTTGCGGGCATACATACTGTATTGTCCTTACCTCATACTGAAGTGTGTCCACTACAATCTCTTTTTCCATGTAGCT
>CBDUVR010000160.1:0-3615 GCA_965370705.1 uncultured archaeon
AACAGCATCCAGGTTCATAGGAATACGGAGTTTATGACAATTGACCCTGTGACCTTAAGGAATCTTGAGATTGTAAGGAACATACGCGAGAATACAGCGCGCGGGACACTTCTTGAGACTGTTGAGCGGACTTTGACTGCAATGGGCTCAAGGATGCTTGTCTCCCGGCTTTTGAAGCCGCTTCTTGACCCTGAAAAGATTAACCGGCGCCTTGATGCTGTTGAGGAGCTTTTGGGGGACTATATCTTAAAGGAGAATATCCGCGACACTCTCAAGGAGACTTATGATATTGAGCGCATCATATCGCGCATTGTTTATGGCACAGCCAATGCGCGCGACCTTCTTGGACTGAAAAAGACGCTTGCGCTGATTCCTGTGCTCAAAAAGCAGCTTGAGAAGTGTGAGTCTTTTGAACTTGGGAATATCAGGGATATGAAGGACATGCGTGAGATTCATGAAATGATTGATGCTGCCATATCTGATGATCCGCCCTTAAGTGTGAGGGAAGGGAGGATTATTAAGCAGGGTTTTAATAAGGAGCTTGATGAGCTTCGGTATCTGTCTTCCAATGCTAAGGAGTGGGTTGGCAAATATGAGCAGGAGGAGAGGAGAAGGACCGGCATAAAGTCGCTCAAGGTCAGGTTCAACAAGGTGTTCGGGTATTTTATCGAGGTTACGAGAGCGAATATTCAAATGGCCCCCGACACTTACATAAGGAAGCAGACTATGGTCAACGGCGAGCGCTTCATTACAGAGGAACTGAAGGAGAAGGAGGCGCAGATTCTCGGTGCCGAGGAGAAGATTGTTGCAATAGAATATGAGCTTTTTACAAAGCTGGTTGCAGATATTTCGAAGTTTACAGGCGATATCCAGCATGCAGCGAAAAATATTGCGCTCCTTGATTTTTACTCGTCTCTTTCTCATCTTGCGCATGAGAATAATTATGCAAGGCCGCAGATTGATGATTCGGGTGTTGTTGATATCAAGGATGCGCGCCACCCGGTGGTTGAGAAGATGACTGATTCGTATATCACAAATGACGTTTATCTTGATAGTGAGAAGAGCAGGCTCGTGATAATCACTGGCCCCAACATGGCAGGGAAGAGCACGTATATGAGGAGTGTTGCGCTGATTGCGCTTATGGCGCAGGCAGGCAGTTTTGTGCCTGCAGGAAGCGCGAGGATAGGGGTTGTCGACAGGATATTTACGCGCATCGGGGCTTATGATGACCTTACTATGGGGCAGTCGACTTTTATGATTGAGATGACTGAGACTGCAAACATACTGAATAATGCTACGGATAAGAGCCTTATTATTCTTGATGAAATCGGGAGGGGCACGTCGACTTTTGACGGGCTGAGCATCGCATGGTCGTGCGCTGAGTACATACATGAAGCAATTGGTGCAAAGACTCTTTTTGCTACGCATTTTCACCAGCTGAATGTTCTTGAGGATGAGATGAGGGGTGTGAAGAATTATCACATGACTGCAAAAGAGGAAGGGGATACTATCCTTTTTTTGCGCAAGCTGGTCCGCGGCGGCACTGACAAGAGTTACGGGGTGCAGGTTGCGCAGCTTAGCGGATTGCCGAGGGACGTTATTGAGCGCGCGAAAAGGATACAGGAAGGGCTTGAGAAAGAGGATTTCAGGATGATCAAGGATTATAAGTTGGTGGCGCGGGAGCAGAAGAAGCTTGTTGGAGAGAAAGGTTTGAAGAAGGGTAAAAAAGTAGAGAAGCGCCTGAAAGAGAAAAACAAAGAGGCTCAGAGGACGCTTTTTTGAATGTGAAATTTTTGTATAACCTGACTCTGAAACCGGCAGAAGGATCACTTAAGATAATAATCCCTCAAGTTCATTAACCTGAGCCAACATTCTTTCTGCTGTTGGATGATCCGGTGTATTCTCAAGTTCTATTCTGTAATTTGTGTCTGCTCTATCTAAATCTGCCCTTAATTTCAAAATACCTTCGTTAAGTAGGTGTAATTGGTCTCCAAACTGATTCCATTCCTCAAAAGGTTTCTTTTCTTTTTTCGTGGCCATTTATATCCTCAATTGAGAATATAGTTCAAAATATTTAAACTTTTGCTGGATACTGCCCCAAGAAATTTAATGTTTTGGCTCGAAAAAGGACTATGGGAACTGAAAAGGATTCGCGCATTATTCTTCTTGATGATCATCTTATTTCGAAGATTGCGGCAGGGGAAGTTATTGAGAGGCCTGCGTCGGTTGTTAAGGAGCTTGTTGAGAATTGTATTGATGGGGGCGCCACACAGATAACTGTCGAGGTTGAAGATGGAGGGAAAAAGCTTATCCGCGTTTCTGATGACGGGTGCGGGATGAGCCGGGAGGAGGCAGAACTTGCCCTTGAGCGCCATTCCACTTCGAAGATAAAAGATGAAGGTGATCTTTCGAATATACATACGCTCGGATTTCGCGGGGAAGCGCTTGCAAGCATCGTAGCAGTCTCGAGATTTAGCCTGAAGACAAAGACTGAAGAGTCGAGTGTCGGTACAGGGATTGCGCTTGCAGGAGGTTCGGGGCGCACTGTGAAGGATGTGGGGATGGCGCCCGGAACGGTTATAAGTGTTTGTGATTTGTTTTTTAATACGCCTGCGCGGCTGAAGTATCTGAAGTCGGCATCTACTGAGCTTGGAAATATTGTTGATGTCATTACAAGCTATACGCTGATATATCCCGGGATTTATTTTAAGCTTGTCTCTAATGGGAAGGTGTTATTGGCGTCTCCAAAAACAAGTGACCTTCTTGGAAACATTGCGACAATCTACGGGAAGGATGTAGCGCAGGAGATGGTGAAAATTGATTATATGAAAGGGGGGATGAAAGTAAGCGGCTATACATCAAAGCCGTCGCTCACGCGCGCGAGCAAAAGAAACCAGTCAATCTATGTCAACAGGAGGCATATCAGGAACCTGTTGATTTCGCGGGCGCTGTATGATGCATATCATACGCTTCTTCAAATCGGGAGGCACCCGGTGTTTGTTGTCTCGATTGAGATGGATCCTGAAACTATTGATGTCAATGTCCACCCGGCAAAGACTGAGATTAGGATAGAAAAGGAGAATGAGCTGTATGAAGCAGTCTACAGCGCAGTGAAGTCTGCTCTTGAGAAAAGCGAGCTGATACCCGAGGTAAAAGAAAGGGTGTTCCAGAAGAAAATACCAGTATCCTATACTAAGCCTGCGCCTGCCCGGAGGGGGGAGGCGCCTGTGTTTTCTCCAAAAGTTGCGGGGCGGCAGGCTGTGATAAAGGAGACAAGGGAGGATGTTTCGTTTGGGAAACTTCCGCAGATGAGTATCATGGGGCAGGTCGGGAATACGTATATTATTGCTGAGTCCCGTGATTCCATGTTTCTTATTGACCAGCATGCGGCGTGCGAGCGCATTAATTATGAAAAACTGAAGAAAGGAAGGGGCGGGGAGCGCCATGGGAGCCAGGCGCTTTTGAATCCTAAAATAGTCGATCTTTCTTTGAAAGATGCTTCTGTGCTGAGGGAGCGCATAGAATTGCTAAGGGATGTTGGGTTTGATATTGAGCCTTATTCTCGCAATTCTTTTTCTGTGAGGGCGGTCCCTGTTATACTCGGGAAGCAGTATG
>CBDUVR010000161.1:0-3599 GCA_965370705.1 uncultured archaeon
GGTCAAATAGACCGGCGGCATGCCTCGCATGCCCCATAAATATCGCCAAAGGTTGTTGATATGCAAAGATTCCGCATGCTGCTACTCAATAGAGTAGCGGAATCTTTAGCATTTGAATTTATCTCTTGCCAAAAAACCCAAACATATTAAAAACTGCCTGTGAAATCCATTTATACGTTAATTGACGTGGTTTTTATGGCCCCCCTGAAATTCATTGATGAAAATGACAAAAATGCGCTCAAAGATAATCCAAAAATAGTGCTGGAAGATGTAGAACAGCCCAACCTCATGCGCGATATTTTTCCATATACGAAGATTCCTAGAATCACCTTTGAAAACAAGCGGGTCCCGATGGAGACGCCGCGGGATATATTTATCACAGATACGACATTCAGGGACGGCCAGCAGGGGCACAAGCCATATACTGTCGAGCAGATAGAAAGGCTGTTTGAGTTTCTTAATCAGCTGGGTGGGCCCAATGGAGTCATACGCCAGTCAGAATTTTTCCTGTACAGCAAAAAAGACAAGCAGGCAGTCAAAGCATGCATGAAAAAGGGATTCAAATACCCCGAAGTTACAGGATGGATACGCGCGCACAAAGAGGATTTTAAGCTTGTAAAGCAGATGGAGCTGAAGGAGACAGGCATACTTACATCTGCTTCTGATTATCATATCTTCCTGAAGCTCAAATGGACAAGAAGAAAGGCAATGAAGAACTATCTTGATATTGCCCGCGCTGCGATTAACAGTGAAATCATACCGCGCTGCCATTTTGAGGATGCTACGCGGGCGGATGTGTATGGGTTTATGCTTCCTCTTGCAAGGGAACTGATGAAATTGCAGGAGGAATCAGGGATGTCTGTTAAAATCAGGCTGTGCGATACTCTGGGTTTCGGTGTGCCTAATGAATATGCCTGCCTGCCAAGAAGCGTGCCTAAACTGGTCTATACTATGGTGCATGATGGAGGAGTTCCAATGGAGCAGCTTGAATGGCATGGGCATAATGATTTTTACAGGATGCTTGTCAACGCTGTCAGTGCATGGTATCACGGCTGTGCAGGAGTCAATGCAACGCTTTTGGGATACGGGGAAAGGACAGGAAATACCCCGACTGAGGCACTTTGCATAGAGTATGCGCAGCTTACAGGAAAAACAAATGGCATGGACCTTAGTACAATAACAGATATTGTCGCGTATTTTAGAAATACTATCAAAACAAAGGTTGCAAGAGCAAAACCGTTTGTAGGCTCTGAGTTTAATATGACGCGCGCAGGGATTCATGCAGACGGCTTATTAAAAAACGAAGAAATATACAACATCTTTGACACGAACAAAATATTAAAAAGGCCGGTGCAGGTTGCTATTACAGATAAGTCCGGCACTGCCGGGCTCGTATACAAAATCAATCAGGTGTTTGAACCGGGGAAAAAGATTAATAAAACCACCCCTGGCCTGGCTGAAATGTTTGAATCCATCCACCAGCAATACCATGACGGGCGCACTACAGCTATTTCCGAGGATGAGCTTATGAGCCTTGTAATGGAGTTTATGCCGCAAATTTTATCGTGCGAGTATGCATGCAAATATGAACCGTTTCCAAAAGAGTAGGTGTTGCATTTTATGGGACAGACTTTGGCTGAAAAGATTATATCAACGCATTGCGAAAAGAGTGTCAAGGCAGGTGAAATAGTCGTTGTGAATGTTGATGTGTGCCTTACGCAGGACGGGACAGGCCCGCTTGCGATAAGCCAGCTAAAGGAACTTGATATGGAAACTGCAAAAAATCCTAAAAAACATCCTCAGCCAATATGCTCAAAAAGAAAAAATTGAATTGAAGTTAAAGAAGCAGGCAAAGTCTGCATAATACAAAGTGAAGCATGAGCAGCCTCACGAAATCCCTTCACTTCCCGGCAACAATTTTTATTATGTCATCTGGTTTAAGAATATAGTCTTTCCCAATTACCTGTTTTGTTCTTGCATTTATCGCCCTGATAAAAGTATCTCCGATATCTGTGTGAATTTTATAGGCAAGGTCAAGCGCCGTCGAACCCTTCCGGATAAGTATCGCATCCGGAAATGCCTGGTTGTGCTTATTTGTAAAATGCGTCTCATTCTCAACCGGATATACGGCAATATAGCCAAGAACATCAAATACCGCCTTGTCCAGTGCACAAATAACCCCTGTTGACCCGTACTTTTTAACAACATTTTCCTTCAAAAAATCAAGACCCTTTCTCTGCTTATCACTAAGCTGTGCATTATCCTTCACAGTAAAGTCATCGCCGCCGGACACATAACCAATCAGCCCTTTTTCAGATGCGTTTCGCAATGCAAGTTCAGCCTCGCAGCTTGCAGGAACAATAACCCGGTCCGGGTACTGATTTTTAATCTTCTCCAGATTAGCTGCACTTGATGGGACATCTATCTTGTTCGCAAGTATAACAGAGGATCTGGAAAGCTCAGAAAGCTTAAAAACAAACTTCTTTAGCTCATCCCCCTTTAATGACATAATGTCATCAGCACTCCGCTCCAGAGACTCCAGCGCATCAACAATATTTTTTTCACAAATGCCGAAAGAAGAAAAACTCTCCACCAGGAACTCAAGAGGGTCGCGCTTTAATTGCAAAATCTGTCGGAGATATTTATCCCACTTAGACGAGATGATACCATAGAGCCACATATTAATCTCATTTTGCAGGAACTCTATTTCCTGCCCGACATCAGCATTATCGCAAGCCTCGCCAAGGATATCAGTCTTTCCCGAGCAGTCTATGACGTGAATCAGCACATTTGCAAGCGAGATATCAGAAAGAAACTGGTTGCCCATTCCCTTGCCTTCGTGTGCCTCCGGCACAAGCCCGGCTATATCAACAAGCTCTATCGGGACTAGTCGCACACCGTCAACACACTTTGAATTCTGCGGCGCACACTTAACACCAAATTCAGTGCACGGGCACTTTGTGGTGACAAACCCCACCCCGACATTTGGCTTGATGGTTGTGAACGGATAATTTGCAATATCAACATCCTTCAGCGTCACCGCCTTAAAAAACGTAGACTTGCCCTTGTTGGGCGCCCCGACTACACCAACCTTGATGACCATACATCTAATGCTTAAAGCATTTTTAAATATCTAAAGTACATCAGATGCCACAAAATCATATAACAGAGAGAGAACCAATGCAAACATTTAAAAAATTACACTGTAATTACTTACTCATAACACATAGGTGATTTACATGTTCAAAGTAAGTAAAAAAGAATTGACAGATGCACTAGATGAGTTTTACGAATCAAACCGTGACAATTGGGGTCAGTATTCAGCGAACATAGAAGAGATTTCTGATAGGATCATACACAGGATATATACTGGAGAGCAACCGGAAAAACTTTATGAGAACTCATTAGTCTGCATCTTGGGAGCAGTAGTGTACGCAGCAAACAAAAAAGTTGAGGAAAACGGAGTAAAACAAAAAGAAGTTGTCGAAAAGAAATCATTTAGGAACATTGAGAAGATGGTTAATGGTTGCGATCACACAGCGATTCATAGAACATACAAACGAATAAAGAATAAAATAGAAAACATAGACGAATTCACA
>CBDUVR010000162.1:0-3581 GCA_965370705.1 uncultured archaeon
CCTGATTTGGTGTTGGGGCTGCAACGCTCGTGTTAAGCTGCCCAAATACTGTCAAGGATGTTGTTGTGCTTGAGTTAACATCAAAATAACAGGAGTCACTTGTTCCGCCCTTCCATTGCTGCACCCCGGCAGTGCTTGGGCATTCAGGATCATATTCTATAAAGCAATAGCCGTCTGAGGATATACAGGAATCATTCGCGCCGAATGTTGAGCCGTCTGTTGTGACCCAAATTACGGCATCTGTGCCATTCGGATAGACTCCATAATCAGTGTCGTATATTCTCGCGCGCAAATACGCCTGGTTTGATGAAATGCGTCGCACAGTCTCGTTGCTTGCTGAAGTGTCATGAGTGACTGTGACATCATCCTGCTCAAGCGTGAAGTTGAATACTGCTGTTTCATCAAAGTACCCGTACTCATCAGTTGTCCGTATCTTGTAATAATTGGTTCCGTCTGTTGCATTTAGATAGTCATCGCACGAGAACCGCTCATGAAAGTAAAAATCATTGTATGGTGAATCGACTATTGATTCGATGAGCGTCCAGTTAGTCTGGTCAAAGCTTTTCCATAAAGTAACATTGTTCATGTTAAGGTCTGCATCAGCAACATATACATCGAATACATATTGCTCCCCCCATCCGCCATAGTCGTGGTCAAGTGTTGGTGCAGAAATCGACGGGTTTGATGCAAGGAAAAAGTTATCAAGCCCGGACGTCTGGTTATTTGCATAATATGCTTTGCTAACAGAAAGCGTCACATTGTATGTAAAGTACGGCTTGCTTGCTGAATTCCATGTGCAGTTGTACCATCCTCCTCCTTCGCTCCAGCCGGCATTGTCCTCATATGTGCATATATAGGTGTCTCCATTTAGAAGAGCGTAATCACTGTCAACACCCTCAACAACACCACAGTCATCCACTACACTCCCGTTGATTTCTATAAGGTCTCCCCTAAGATATCCCTGGCCGTCGAGATTTGATATGCTCGGGCTGAGGTCTGAATAAATCTCAAGAGTGTACTCTGAGGAATTTGTGTCAAAGTAGCAAGCGTCATTATAAATTCCCCCGGTCCACTTTTGTACGCCTACAGTGTAATTGCACCGTGTGTATGACTGCGGGCGCTCTGTCAGAAAATTGTAGTTTATCATACCTTGCGCTGTTGTGGCCGTATCCTTTCCGGCATCCCATGAGCCGGGGTTGCTTGCGTTTTCCGTTACCCAAAAGGTCGCATTGTATCCTGCTCCAAGAGAGAGGCCTCCTCTGTCACTGTCAGATATATTCAGGCTCAAAAGAACGTAATCCGAAGTTGTGTTCCTCCATGCAGAATCTCCGTCCATGGAATTAAGTATAACCGAAACGTCATCCTTCTCTATTGTAAAATTATGGGGTGTTGTATTAGAAGATAAACGTGGATTTTCCACCAAAGTCTCTATTGCCTTGAAATAATATTCCCACTCCCCGATATTGTTGCAATCAAGTGGTGGTGTCCATGAAAGAACCACGCTCTGGTTAAGTGGGGAATAAAGCTCGGTATCTGTCTTGAAAGGACCCCATGAGCCGGCACTTGTCTTTTTAATGTAAAGCTCAACTGTGACATTGTATAAGTCCTCATCCTCAACTGTGACATTGAAGTAAAATGTCTCGCCCCAGCCTCCGGGATTTGTGAGAGCTTCCTCGTAATACATCAAGGGCTTTGTCTTGACAAAAAATCTATCTGGTGAAATTACTGAGCCATTATTGTAATATGGCCTCCATGAGCGGAAGGTAATGTTGTACCAACGCGTCAGCATATCAGAGGTATTTCTCTCGGACTCGTATACGCCACCGGTTTTGTCCTCAACAGTGCATGTGTAATTAGTATAGTCAACTTCGTGCGTGAAAAACATCTCATTTAATGCTCCTTCAATCTCGATGGTACAGTCATCCTTTATCGTGCTCTGAACAGTCACATTGCTCCCGCGTTCGAGTTTTGTCCCTGTCGGAGGGTATGTTATGGTGTTGATAAGAGATGCGTAATTTGTCAGCGTATAATTCATTGTCAGGTTGATATCTACATAGCAGGAATCTGTTACTCCCGTAATCCATTCCTGAACACCGGGCTCATAACGCGGAGAGCTGCATCCAGGGTCAAAATAGTAATTCACATATCCGCTTGAGTTAGTTGTGTTCAGTGTTCCTGAATCAAAGGTTGTGCCATCATAAGTTATCCAGAATGTTGCGTCTGCCCCAATAGATATTGGTGCGCCCTGCTTGTGTGTATCATTTACCTGTACGATAAGAAGGGTTGTGTCCGTATACTGCCTGTTGACTGTTGAGCCATTTCCAAAGACATAATCTATTGTCACAGTATCCGCAGTCATGTTCGGACCTGACACGAAACTTGTGTTTTCTGCAGGATTGTAGTTGTCATCAAGCTCAAAAAGGAAGAGATTGTCGTCCCCCATGTCAGCACAGCCAAAGTCACTAACATTTATTGCGCAGATTCCCTGCCCTAGCGGAACAACTACTGTGCCTCTTTCAACCCACGAGGAACCACTGTTTGCGCTTGTGTATAAAGTGCAGTTAATATCATCCATGTCTGAATCAGTTACATTAACAGTGTAGTTGTAATGGTAGCCCCAGCCGCTTATGTTGGGTGTGACATTCGCTGAATTGTATATTGGTGGTGAATTGATAAGCTCGAATCTTTCGTCCCACATATCTTGCGCAGTATAATATGTGGCGTTAGTAGCGTTTGTCCTTACATTCCACCATCCGGGCTCATTGAATGTAGAGTCCCATGTGCAGTTATACCAGCCAGTATTTGCCCCGCCCTCAGCAGTTATCGGAGAGCATACTTTCCATAAAAGCGACGGGTTCTGTAGCTCTATGCCTGTTGTTGTCACATTAAGTATTCCTTCGTTCGGGCAGTCGCTTGTTACATTAAACCTGAATTGTATTGCAGTTCCGGTATCATACCAGCTGCCATTTACAGGAAGCTCAATGTTTGTCCAGAGCTTTCCTTTTGAGTCAAATGTATCCTCGGGGTATACCGGATCTGCATAACATTCATCGCCTGAAGTCCCCCCACGCCATTTGTGTTCGCCTGTCGTGTATGAGCAATTTATGTCAAAGTCGTAATCCAGATATCCTGATGCGTCTGTCTGTAACGCATATCCTTCATCATAGCTTGACGTATCTGTGAAATTCTGCGTAACCCATATTTCTCCCCATACACCTGCCCCGACATACTGGTTGGTGTCGTCATCATAAATCCGGGCCCTGAGAAGTATTTCCTCAGTTCCGTTTCTGTCAACAGTTTCATCTGACGTCGTTGTCTGCTGTATGATGGTGTCATCCTTCTCAAGGATAAATATTGACGAAATGTTCGCAGTATAATTGTAGTCATCAGAAACATTGAACATGTATTGTTTTGTGCCAATATCAGAGGCGCCAGAGCATGAAAAGACTTTATCGAAAAAAGTTACATCTTCATCATAACCGGGATTGTTCCACGCTTGTGAGTCTATAAGCTCCAATGAACCAGAGAGTTTTTTCAAAAGATAAACCATAGAATCGTCAAAGTCATCATCCAGTATGTGT
>CBDUVR010000163.1:0-3567 GCA_965370705.1 uncultured archaeon
GGGTGTAGCATACTTCTGAGAAGAATACCTCGAGTTTTGAGAGCAGGTCTGCGTATTCCATTATCTTTTATTTTACGGGCAGATTTAAAAGGGGTGTGTGTGTGAGGGGAGCTTGCCGATAAGTGTGATGCGGGGGCAGGTGCTTTTTTGTGTTGTTTTGCTTTAGTAACAAAATCGAAAGATTATTAAAGATTCCATGGAAATGTAGTGTTATGGAGAGCGAAGCAGCGGATGATATTCAGGAAGGATGGAGCAAGATCAAGGGTATATTTGATAAGGCATATAATTCTTTTACTGATGAAGGGTTTGAAGAATATCTGGGAGAAGTAGCTAAAAGACGAGTTGATGCTACAGATGGCATTCTGAAAGAGAGAATTGGGGATTTGCCGGTTACGATGAAAGACCTGCTACAAACGGATGATTATCGGGAAGTGTCAAAATACATTAACGGCGAAACTGGAATTGCACCACCTTTTATTCTGGATAAAGTAATTGATATGGGTCAGTATGATGATGACGGGACGGTAATGAGGACCATCAAGTTAATGAAGAAAAGTCCAGGCAGAAAGGAGTTAATAGAGTTTGTTGTAGGCGATATAAAGCGGTCTGAAAATATTGGAAAGCACAAAAGATACTTTGCAAACAGCAAGGTATTCGAAAACTATCCTCGCGATATTATGGGTGGTTTTAATGTGGATATACGTTATTCTTCGCATATAATGGATAGGGATGATTGGAAAGGATGTGATTCTTATGGAAGAGAAAGTGGAATCGGTTCAGTACGCACCCCTGAACGTGAGGGTATACAGTACATCATTTCCTTTAAAATAAATCTGGAAAACAAGAACTATAATGAAATAATCCCTGATATTTTCGGTGAATTCGGGTGTAATCTCAAAGGGTGCATGGGAACCCAGGAACATGATGGTCCTATCGGTACGATAAATCGTGAAAAGAAGGAGATTCTTCAAAACTTAATGAACATAAAAGAAGAGAAGAGTTTCGGTGATAACTTTGATAAATGCGCAAAAGAGATATCTAAATATATTAAAATCGATCGTGTAAAGATGCAATCAGGACATTTCGCTATCGGACTTAATTATACAATCACTGCCTCATTTGATGCAAAAGACAATATTCTTCATGTTGAGATAAATGATTTTGGACCAGAACGCTACGGCATTGTTGATAAACTGGTTAATGCGTATTGCTCTGAATAGTCTGGAAAAGATACTTATTTCTGTGTGATAACTGCCCCGATACAATGTTTCTATGGTTTCAGGGTGGAAATTGGCAAATCACTAGCATCAGTGCAAAATAATTGGTGTATAGAATATGAGAGAATATATTCTTTATTCCTGATGACCAGATTGAGAGCAAGTGCGAGGTTTCAGGGTGTGGGTTAGATGGCTTTGATTTGTTTCAGGTTTCCTTTTAGTTTTTCCACGGATTCTTTGACTTCTTCTTCTGATTTTCCGCCGGTGCATATAACTTTTCCTGAGCTGAAGAGGAGAAATACTGTCTTTGGGCCGTCCAGGCGGTAGACCAGGCCGGGAAATTGCTCGGGCTCGTATTCTGTTCCCTCAAGCTGGAACGCTATCTGGTTCAGGTTCAGTTCTGTGCCTACGCTGGCTGAAGCTACTATGTTCTGGATCTTGAGCCCGTTCGTGCCGGCTATATCTATGCCAAGGGACTTTATTTTTGTGACTATGTTCGCGACAGCTTCTTTTGCCATGTCCGGTGATTTCGTGCCGGTGCATACAATTTTTCCTGTGTTGAATATCAGTGCTGCGGCTTTTGGATTCTCCAGCCTCATAACAAGGCCCGGAAACTGCTCTGGCTCGTATTCTGTTCCTTCAAGTTCCATCGCGAGCCTTGACAGCGGAATTTTCATGTCTACTGAACAGGAAGCAACGACATTGTGAATTTTAATCGTGTCACTCATAAAACATCCCCTCTTCTTTTTGTTCTCAAGTCTGAATACATTTTATTGGCAAAGGTTTTTAAATCCAGTGAATTATTATATTCCTATACTTAGTTACTATCTCAATTAATTTTTGATATATTTAAATTTTACTTTATTGGCGGTGAGTTTCGTGTGTCTTGTGAAAAAATTTAATCTGGATCTGAAGAGGTATTTTGTGACCGGGTACTGTGTTGCTTGTTTGAGAAAGCAGGGGACGCCCCTTGTTGATATGTGTTTTTTTTCAGGCGAGGGCAAGCCTACACTGGTGGGAGGGTATGCTATCACTACTCTTGATGCGCTTAGGCTTGGAAATGAGTTGATATTGAATGCCAACAGGGCGCGCGAGTCTACTCCTGAGCAGAAGAAGAGCATTGCTGAGATGTATCTTATTTCTGCGTATAATCTTTTGAAGGATTGTGACAAGGGTGCTGCGGTGAAGCTTAAGGATTCGATGGGCATCAAGGAAGTCAAGCCAAGGGAGCTGGATCTTGGGTATGTGGGATAGATATTTAATATTTATGCAAACAGGATTTGTGTGAGTTTATGAAAGCAAGGATATATCTTTTGGCTGCCTTGATGGTGATATGTTTCAGTTTTGGGTGCATGTCGGGAGGGGCGTCACCAGATGATGTTGGTTCGGATGTTCAAAATGAGGATGATGGTGATGATATGGTAAATACGATTGTAGTTATGGAGACAAGCAAAGGGGATGTTGAGATCGAGCTTTACGAGGATAAAGCGCCAATAAGCACAAAGAATTTCCTGGAGTATGTGAACAGCAATTTTTATGATGAGACTGTATTTCACAGGGTGATAAAGGATTTTATGGTTCAGGGCGGCGGGTTCACAGCCGACGGTAAGCAGAAGGAGGCGAGTGCGCCAATCAAAAATGAAGCTGATAACGGGCTTAAGAATGAAAAAGGAACACTTGCTATGGCAAGAACTGCTGTTGTTGATTCTGCTACGTCGCAGTTTTTTATCAATACGAATGACAATAGTTTTCTTGATCATGGTGGCAGGGATTATGGCTATGCTGTCTTTGGGAAAGTTGTTAAGGGATACGACATTGTAGAGTCCATGAATTCGGTTGAAACGTCAGTCAAGCACGGTATGGGTGACTGGCCGAAAGAGGATATTGTGATAAACAGGATGTATGTGAAATCACAGTGAAAGGAATGAAGTATATTGAGCGCAGGAAAGTGGACTGGGTAAAGAAAGAGGGATATGCAGCACAGATATTTCTGGATTTTAAGGAGAAAGGCAATAATTCTCGTTTTGTTCTGGTGAAGATGTCTCCACACACTGAAATCAGACCGCATTATCATACGAAGATAAAGGAGATACTGTATGTTACAAGGGGTTCCGGTAAGATTTTTGTAAATGATGTTGAAAGAAGGTGCAAGCCTGAAGATATGATACTTATAGAGCCAAATGAAGTTCACAGGATGATAAATGACACTGATGATATATTCGAGTGGCTTGAGTTCAAGATGTGCGATCCGCCGGAGAATGATATCTTCTTTCTGGATGATTGAGTTTGAGCTAAACAACTTTTAGTAAGTCGGCTTTTGTGATTATTCCGAGGATTTTTTCTTTTTTTG
>CBDUVR010000164.1:0-3564 GCA_965370705.1 uncultured archaeon
TTGGCTGCGATAAGGCCAATGTGCAAAGTGTTTGGGAAGTGAAGCGCGATATTGCATGTGTTTTTGTTGACACTTCTTGAGAATAATAACAATTTAAAGTTATCTTTCCTTAATGGAATTGCGGTATCTGCTGTAATGTTTATTGGTGGTTAGTTATGAGTGAAAATCGTTCTGATATAAGGTATGATGCAAAAGAGGCTAAAGAAGCCTTTATAGATGCCTTTGGAATAGAAAGTGATGCATATAGCGGGCCTCCAAATAGCAGATATTCAGCAGATGATAATAGAGCTTTTGGAAAAATGAACAGTGAAAAAGTGAAGTGTGAAATAATATCCCTGGAGGATGGAATAAAGTTATTAAAAGAAGCAGGGTACAAAGGAACGATAACTGCGCTTACAAAACCGGGTGAAAAACTTGATGTTGAGGATCTGGAAAAGATGGAAGATGCTGGAATTAGTGCCGAGGAAACACCTTATAGATATCAATCTGTTAAACGCGGGTCGTACCATGTGAAGGCAACTGTTAATGTTGGTAAATTTTCATCTGTGGGAGATGAAGAAATTCAAAAGTATCTTGAGTATTTTGCTGAACCATGGGATATAGTGCTTGAAACAAAGGAGTTCTGTATTAAATTGGAAGACCTGTATTGCGGAAAGTGGGCTGGGTTGGAAATACGTTCTGAAACCATAAAAGGAGAGCCTTTCGATAAGCTTCTAAAAGGAATTGGCAAAAAGGCATAATTGCCTCTTGAGAACGATATGATGGTTGAAAGCGCACAACTGACAAGCCTGTTTTTAAGCGCCGCCTCCATTGGTTAAAAAAACTATAAATACTGGTATGACCACAGATATCTTATGGTAATTAGTATTGGCATGGCGCTTGCTGCGCTCGCTGCAGGGATTTCAATTGGCATGGCCGGGCTTTCTTCGAGCATTGGTGTCGGCCTTACTGGTATGGCAGGAGCAGGGGCTGTTGCTGAGAACCCGAAGCAGTTCCGTACTGCGCTTGTGCTGCAGTCGCTTCCGCAGACGCAGGCAGTTTACGGATTGCTTGGCGGTATTTTGATTATGCTGAGTGTCGGGATGTTTTCATCGCCTCTCAATGATGTGTCTTTGATGACGGGTGTTGCTGTTCTTGGGGTGGCGCTCACTATCGGGATTACGAGCCTTTCTGCTATCTCGCAGGCAGCTATTGCAACTGCAGGCATTTCTGCATCTGCCAAACAGCCGGAAGCTTTCGGGAAGTTTGTTGTGCTTTCTGCAATGGCTGAAACTTTTGCTATTTTTGGGCTTGCCGGTGGCGTTCTCATATTGATTGGGCTCGGGCTGCTTTAGTGTGTGATGCGTGTGATAGTTCATGACGGCTCTATGCTTATCAAGGATGAAATCAAGCTTAAAGTGCGCTCTAAAATAAAGGAAATTGAGGCAGATACTGAAGCAAAAATCAATAAGATGAATGATGAGACTGATTCGCGCCTGAAAAAAATCAAGGATATAATTCTTAAGGATGCCAAAAAAAGGGCTGAAGCTGAGACTAAGAAGATTAATGCGCAGACTAATGTTGAAATGAACAGGATGATGCTTGATGCCAGAGAAGAGCTGATTGATGAGAGTATCTCTTATGCGATGAAGGAACTGGGTAATGCTGATGCCAAATCATTTAGGAGAGAACTGCTTTTGCTTTTAAGGCGCGGGATAGATGAATGCAGAGGGGACAAGCTGACGATAATTGCAAACAGGGAAACATGCAATGTTCTTGATTCGAGGACTCTTGATGATGTTGTGAAGGAGAGCGGGCGCAAAATCAAGTTTGAGAAAGATGCCAAAAAGATGCCTTTCGGGATTATTTTACATGATGCAGCGAATAATATGTTTCTGGATTATTCGTTTGAGTCTGTTTTTAAGATAAAGGAAGACAGAATAAGGTCTGGTGTGTCTAAAATTTTGTTCAATTGATTCAAATGAATATTGGTATTATGATGATTGAGCCTGTATATGTTGTTGTTGCTGCAGTCCTTGTTTTTTTCGCTGTGTTCTTTTTGGTGGTGATTCGCAGATTGTGGCCTGTTTTCACGTATGCTTACTCGAATGCACGGCTTGCTGCAATGGATGCAAGGCTTTTTTCAGGTGCGCGGGTTCGGGAGATTGCAGGGAAAAAGTCAGTCAAGGATGCTCTTGAGGTGCTGTCTGGCACGGATTACAGTATAGTCTGTGATGCTGATACCGGTAATTATGAGAGGGTTTTTAACCAGTATTTTGTTGACCATGTTCTTGTGGTCAGGAAGTTCTCTCCTAAGATGGCAGCGGCGCTTTTTAATTTTTATGCGCGGGAGTGGGAGATATATAATGTCAAGAATGCGCTGCGTATTGTTATGAGTGACAGGGCTCCCGGCAAAGATGATGTTAAGCATTGTTTTGCGGATGTTAACGGGTTTGGTTTTGATAAGATGAGTGAGGTTGTTTCCTGCGGAGATGTTGCTGGTGCTCTTGAGAAACTGAAGGATACTGTGTATTATCCTGTGATTGATAAGTATCTTGGAAAGTATCGTGAGGTAGAGAATGCAGGTGCGCTTGAGACTATGCTTGATAAGTATAATATATTGAGGCTGTATGAGGATGCTGAGCCACAGCCTGTGCGTGGTTTGCGTAGGTTTTTGATGGGTAAGAAGGCGGTGAATGGCCGCGCGCATATGAATGCTATTGATTCTTTTGTTGTCAGGAATTACGCTGGCATGACTGCAGATGTTTTGAATATCTCTGTTGCTCTTCGGATTCTTTTGGAAAAAGGGAACATGGATGTGGAGAGTGAGCAGTTTGTTCCTGCCGGGCTTTTTATTGATTCTGAAAAAAGGGATGAGTTGTGTTCTATTCAAAATGTTGAAGATGTTTCAAGGATTGTCTCTGGGACTCCTTATGAGGAAGGGTTCAGGAACGGGTTAAATGAGTTCAAGAAGACCGGCAGGATTGACGGGATTTTGAGGAGGCTTGATAATCTTGCTCTTGAGCATGTGAAGGCGATGGCGCTTAACTATCCGTTCAGTATTGCTGTCGCGGTTCGGTATATGGCGCTTAAGAGAAATGAGGTTTTTTTGCTTAGGAGTATTTTCAAGGGGATATCGGATAATGTGAAGTTTGAGATTGATGAGGATTTGAGGGTTGTTTTGGAGGATTGATATGAAATGAGTTATTTTCTGCTTTCGATAGAGACCAATACAGTGTAATGTCTCCAACTCAATTGTGACACTAGTGATGTCATAATTGGATATATTTTGTAAAATAGAATTATTCATAATTTTAAATCTATAAATTCAGATTCTATGAAATAATGGAGATTTTTTAGTTGCTAAAAAAGTCACAACTCATAAATAACACCAATTGATATTTATTCAGCGCCTGTAATATATATCTTTATCATACCACATTGGTTCGAGTTTGGTTTGGTGGTAAGCTTTCCAACCACCTACAACCGTGGACTAAAGTCCATGGTTTTGGTGTTGTAAATGATATCTATTGTTGTTGGTGATGAGTTTTTTGTCGCGGGGTTCCTTTACGGGGGGTTTGATAA
>CBDUVR010000165.1:0-3563 GCA_965370705.1 uncultured archaeon
AAAAGAGCATCATTTTTTGATATTGACGGGACGCTTATCAAGAGCCAGATTATTTTTGAATTTCCAAGGTATCTGTATAAAGCCGGGTTGTTTGATGAGAAGCATGTCCTTAAGATAATGAAAATCATTGTTGAATATGAGGTGAATTTGCATTCTTATCGCGATGCTGGGACGAGGATATTGAAGATATACGCGGAGGCGCTTTCGGGGAGGAGAAAATCAGAAATCAAGAGGAAAGCGGCTGATTTTGCGGAGGGGCATATAAAAAAGAAGTATGCTTATACTGAGGGGCTGATCGGGGTTCTGAAAAAAGATACTGTGCTTGTGGCCGTCAGCGCATCGCCAATCGAGGCTGTTGAGGCGCTCAGGAAATATATTCCTTTCAGGTGCGTTTTTGGCACTGAGCTTGAGGTGAAAAACGGGGTGTATACAGGAAAAATCAGGAAGAATATGCTTTGGAAGAATTCGAAGCGAAGGGCTGTGGCTGAGATATCGAAAAAGCTTAAAATTGACCTTAAAAAGTCGCTTGCTTTCGGTGATTCTGATGCTGATGTCGAGTATCTTTCGATGGTAGGTCATCCTGTTGCGCTGAACCCGAATCGCCATCTTAAGGATGCTGCTCTTCTGAATGGATGGCTGATATTTCATGAAAAGGATGATGTTGTGAGTAAAGTTAAGGAGATACTGGATGAAATTTCCTAAATATATTTAAAATGTCTGTTGAAGTTAGTTATATGGTGAGCAATATCAGGCTGATTGTTGGAATAACTGGTGCGAGCGGGACTGTTCTGGGTGTCCGGCTCCTTGAGGAGCTGAAGAAGAGTAAAGTGGAGACTCTTGTGATTGTTTCGGCCGGGGCATACGAAGTTGCGAAATATGAAATGAAGGATGTCAAGGATGTGCGGGGGCTGGTAATATCAAATTCGGCGCAATATTATGATGAGAAGGATGTCTCTTCGAAAATTGCTTCGGGGTCGTATGAAACGGATGGCATGATTATTGTCCCGTGCTCTATGAAGACATTGTCGTCTATTGCATGCGGGTATGGGGATAATCTCATCAGCCGCGCAGCTGATGTGTGCATCAGATACAAGAGAAAGCTTGTGCTTGTGCCGAGGGAAACACCGCTTAATGCGATTCATCTTGAGAACATGGCGAAACTTTCAAGGATGGGTGTGTGGATTGTGCCTCCGAATCTTTCGTATTACCATAATCCTGAAACACTTGATGATATGACGGATTTCGCGGTCGGGAAAATGCTTGACTGCTTTGGGATTGAGCATGAGCTTTACAAAAAATGGGGCCAATAATTATGGAAGAATTAATACTTGTGAAACTTGGAGGGTCTGTGATAACTGATAAGAAAAAGCCGTATACGGCGCGCATGGATGTAATCGAGAGGCTTGCGCGAGAGGTGCACAGGGCCCGCGGGCAGAAGGATTTTAAGCTTATTGTAGGGCACGGAGGCGGGTCGTTCCCGCACCAGGCAGCGAGCAAATACCAGACGCAGAATGGCGTTGTTGATGAGAGAAGCTATGAAGGCATTGCAATGGTGCAGAATGATGCTGCAAGGCTTAACAGGATTGTGGTTGATGCTTTTTTGAGGGCTGGTGAGAGGGCTATTTCTGTGCAGCTTTCTTCTGGTGTTGTGACCAGGAATTCGAAGATTGTGAGATGGGATACTGAGGCTGTGAAAAATATGCTTTCGAACAGGCTTTTGCCTGTGCCTTACGGTGATGTTGCTATGGATGCTATCAAAGGGTGCTCGATTATCTCAACTGAGGAGATTTTCTCGTATCTTGCCCGGGCGCTTGGCGTAAAAAGAATCATACTTGTCGGGAAGGTTGATGGTGTTCTTGGTTCTTCCGGCAAGGTGGTTCCGGTAATTTCGAGAAAGAATTTCTGTGATGTGAAGGGGTGCCTTCAAGGGTCTGACGGCGCTGATGTTACAGGCGGGATGCTGCATAAGGTTGAGATGATGCTTGAGCTTGCCGGTTCAGGGATAAGGTCAGAGGTTATTAACGGGCTTACGGATGGGAATCTTGAGAGGGCGCTGCTTGGGAAAGATGTTTTGAAGACTGAAATAAGATGAGCGATATGGGTGTTACTGTACTTCGGCTTGGGCACAGGCATTACCGGGACCAGCGCCTGACGACGCATGTTGCGCTGACGGCGAGGGCGCTTGGCGCAGAGAAGGTTATCCTGTCCGGTGAGAAGGATGAGAAGATTATCGGTTCTGTGGAGGATATTGCCAGGCGGTGGGGAGGTGATTTTGAGGTTGGGTATGAGAAAAATTACAGGAGAATAATTACTAATTTTGCCGGTGTTACGGTTCATCTTACTATGTATGGGCTGCGCGTTCAGGATAAGATGAAGGATATCAGGGGGGAGAAGGATGTCCTTGTAGTTCTCGGGAGCGAAAAGGTGCCTGGTGATGTTTATCATATGGTTGACTACAATATTGCTGTCGGGAGCCAGCCGCATTCTGAGGTTGCCGCTTTGGCTGTGTTCCTGCATGAGTATTTCGGGGGTAAGGAGCTGGAGAAGGTGTTTGGGGGCGCGAAAATAAAGGTCAAGCCGCATGAATGCGGCAAGAGTTTTTTCACGTCCTGACGATATGATATGGGTCTATAGGGTATTCTGGGGGTTCTCCATCGGGAAAATCGTCTGAGATATCAGTAAAAATACCTTCCTCGCAGACAGCATCAGAAATTTCCATATACTCACCAATTACCTTTTCGACAATCTCTAACTGACTGGCATCAGGTCTTGATTGAAGATATGCCATAGCCTTTGCAGTTAATTCATCAACAAGCTTTTCACTTGTTACTTCACCTTTCATATAAAAAGGCACTTCAACTATTAGTTCCTTATTCTTATCATAACCTTTTATTCTCTCGGAGGGTATATCTAAATCGGCATATTCCCCATCAAAAAGCGTTATAATTGTTGCCTCTGACTCTGGCTTTCCATCGTAAATTTTTACCATTTCAGGAGGTAGATGCAGTTCGCGGTACTCATCTACAGTTTTCAATTGATACGCTAAAAACTCTCTACACAGATTCATAATTGTTTGTTCTTTTTTAGTTCTATCTGGAATCGACGCTTTTTTCATATAAATCACCATCTTCTTTTTTTTGATTGTTTTGTTTTTTTCTAGTGCGCAAAGTTTAAATAATATGTGTTATTTGCGTGTGTAACTTCTTACTCGTGGTGAAGATTTATAAAGGTTTGCATTGTATTATAATAAATTATAGAAGAAATAGTGATGTGGATAATATGTATAAGATGAAGAGAGAGGAATATGTATATCTGCATGCGCTTTTAGCTCAAGTTAAAAATTATTGTATAAATGAACTAGATGCGGATGAAGAAGATTTTTCAAAATATAATGGGTTAGATATCACACCATTCCAAGTACTCCGACGCAAAGAAGACCATAAGGAGGCGATTTTTGTTTTATGTACTGAGCTCAAATCAATTTTTTATAATATGAGTGAGAAAAAGAAACGTGCTGAGCTGGATTCAGACATTAGAAATTCTTTGGGTATTTAACTATTTTC
>CBDUVR010000166.1:0-3557 GCA_965370705.1 uncultured archaeon
TCAACAGCTGTCTTTTAGAGAGGTGCGCAACCTCCTCGACATTCCCCCCCACAGCCACGCCAATAATATAGGGGGGGCAACCTTTGCCCTGCGCCTTAAAGACCGCATCCAACACGCACTTTTTGATACCATCAACATCCCGGTTTGCCCTCAGTCCGGCATCAGGCAGGCTATAAACCAGGGAAACATTCTCAGAGCCCCCGCCTTTCATTAGCAGGTCAATCCTGAATTTATCCGATGCCTCAAAATGAATGATAGGCTTGTTCCCGACATTTTCACCGGACAGGGAATCAACTGCATTCGGCCTCAACGGTATTTTTTCTGTAGCCTCACCCGTTGCCTCTTCTATTAGTCTCTCTACCTTGTCCAAAGGCAGGCTGTTGTCATAGCTGATATAAAATATAGGAGTACCAGTATCCTGACATATTGGTTTCGATTCTGATTTCGCTATCTCTATGTTTTCAAGAATTGTTTCAAGTATGTATTTTGCAGTGTCATTGTCTTCTTTTTTCAAGGACTCTTTTAATTTTTTGACTATGTCTTCCGGCAGTTCTGTTGCGCATTTTGTGTAGAGTTCAATTACTGTTTCTCTGGTCAGCATACGTCTATTTGTGAGCACCAATGCTTATTAATGTTTTTTTTTGATGTACAGAGTGTTAAAATATTGCGGTTTTTACCGAATAAAACCCGCGCATAATATATACAAGCAAGTGCAAAATAAGCAATACAGGGAAAAAAAGGTGTAAAAAATGAAAAAAACAATTTTATTGATTGTAGTATTATTTTCAGTAGCAATTTCCGGCTGTACAGATAACGACGCAGACAAGCCAATCGGCGGGGAAACAGATGAACATGGGTGTCTTGGCAGCGCAGGATACACATGGTGCGATTCCCTGCAGAAGTGCCTGAGGACATGGGAAGAGCCATGCCCTGGGATGGTGACCAACTTTAAAGAGTGTGCGGCGCTTGGCTATCCACTCATGGAATCATATCCAAGACAGTGCAGGACTCCTGAAGGAGAGACATTCACCGAAGATATAGAACAACCAACACATGATGACCCTGCGCAGGGGCAGGCTATCGAAACTGCCAAAGAATACGTCATGAATATGAAACCCTACGTTGAGGATAATGGAAGAAACCTTAATGTTAACAGCGTAGTGCAGATAAAGTGCCCGGGATGCTGGCAGGTTGTCCTTCAGTATGATGCAGACCTTGGAAAACCTACAGATGTTTATACAAACGACAGGATAACAGTCAATGTTACACTCAATAACTGGAAGGTTGTCAATGTTGTTTCCGGCAGGGGTAGCGTCATTGTTTTAAGTCCAGAGGAATGCATTGCAAAGGGTGGAAGAACATTAAATATTGTAAGCGGGGCTATCTGCGACATCAATGAAACAAAGATAGGCGAAGTAAAAGGATTCATATCGCCAAACATATGCTGTATTCCAAAAGACAGTGAAGAGTGCATCAGGAAAGATTCAGGAGAACATATGAATCTTGGCGAAGCCAGACAAATTGCCTTGGCCAGTGAGTGCGCTGAAGAGGCAAATCTCACTGATAGGTACCTGTGCAACTCTTATACAGGCACATGGTGGATAGACCTTGAAATTAAGAAAGAGGGTTGCAGCCCAGCATGCGTCATAAATGTCGCAACAAAGACTGCAGAAATAAACTGGAGATGCACGGGAGTGTTGCCTCCTGGATAAGAGGTGTAGAATATGAAAAACAAAATTTTAACATTTGGATTGACGACAATGTTGGTTATCAGCATTGTGTTTATAAGTGGCTGTACCCAGGATGAATCATCATCCAGTCCCACACCGCCGATAACACCAGTAACATTGGGGTATATTCAAGGTTATGACCATGAACTAGGTTTTGGTTTTGATTACCCTGAAGACTGGGAAATGCAGGTTCCCGAATTCGGACCCCCGTATGAAAATATTGAGGTGTTCACCAAAAAAGAAGACTCAACACAGATTAAGGTTTCAGTCAAATCAACCAATCATAAAAGCCTGGCAGAAGTCAAAGCATTCGGATATGTATCTCAAGAAAGTATTTTAGAAGAGAAGTTTGTTGAGGTGAATGGCAGGGAAGCGTATGAAGTGGTTTTTAAACAACTTGTAGCTGTTAATCCCAATGTTTATAATAAAGCGAAATGGGTTATATTTCTTGCCAATGGCAGGGAATACAAAATCGAATGCGATGCTGCAGAGGATATGTATAGCGAGTATGAAGAAATTTTTGGCCACGTCATAAATTCATTTAACATCAAATAAAAAGGTTGCTAACTATTTGTTAATAGGAGGCAAGCCTATGAAAGAGAAGGCTAAAAAAATGAATCTATACCTGTTAAGCGTGCCGTAAGCGCAGAACAACCCGCAAAGTATTCCTATCACCGTAGCAATTACGACCCTTTTTGAATTCATCTTACATCACCCCATTGCCCTGTGATTTCTTACTTTTATATGTCTTTTTATGTGACAGATTTGTAATTTCAAAGCAAGGATTTTTATAAATAGAAGACAATGTATTGGTTATGATTGATTTTGCAGAAATCGCCGGGGTTTCTTTGGCTGTGCTGTTTGTGGTTATTGTTATGGTTGCGCTTGCAGGTGCGCTTGCGTTATTCGTATTCTGGGTGTGGGCGCTTGTTCACTGTCTTATGTCCAGGATGACTGGTGCGCAGAAACTGTTCTGGATTCTTGTGATTGTGTTTTTTAATGTAGTTGGAGCTTCGCTCTATCTTATTTTTTCAAAAGTTCGGGGTGATGAAGTTGTGAAATCGAAAAATATAAAAGGGAAAAAGCTTTTTCGGAGTACAAAAGACAGGATGATTGGCGGTGTCTGTGGCGGAATCGGCGAATATCTTGACATTGATCCTACTGTTGTGAGACTCTTATGGGTTTTGTTTACTTTCGTGAGTTTAGGGGCAGGAGGAATATTTGCGTATATCATCGCATGGATAGTCATCCCCGAAAAGGAGAGGTGACGACTATGAAAACATTAATCATCTATAACTCAGTGCATCATGGAAACACAGAAAAGATAGCAAAAGCCATGGCCGATGCCCTCGATGCAAAACTATCAAAGCCGGACGAAGTTGACGCAGCTTCTCTTGAGCAGTATGAACTATTTGGTTTTGGCTCAGGTGTTTATGGAGGCAGATTCCATAAAAGCATACTGGAATTTGTCGAAAGCCTGCCTTCACTGAACAACAAAAAAGCGTTTGTCTTTTCAACCAGTTGGAGGGTAAAGGAAGAGTACAATGAGCGCATGAAGAATATGCTTATTGATAAGGGCTTTGATGTTGCCGGTGATTTTTCCTGCAAGGGCTTCAACAATTTCGGGCCATTCAAACTAATCGGCGGCCTGAACAAAGGCAGGCCAAACGAAGAAGACATTGAGAGGGCTGCGGACTTTGCGCGAAAGCTCAAGAGCCAAGAATGCGTATAAACATACTTATCCTCTGTAAGTCGTTGAACAATGGCTTAACTCAGTACTTCCGAAAGTAAAACATAAATAGTATCTCCCTCCTTGTAATATAATAC
>CBDUVR010000167.1:0-3523 GCA_965370705.1 uncultured archaeon
AGCAGCAGGTCTCGCAGGAGCAGCAATCATGGCATTTTTAGGCGCTCCCATGATATTCCAGCTAATTCTGGGCGTATTTGCAGCAATCACAGCACTACTCTATTGCGAAGTTGGCATCGGTTCATATTTTTTGGTATCTATAGCAATAGACATCGCAATAATCGTATTATTCTTTCTATTCTTCGGGCGCTAAAAAGTTCAATATCAAGATGAATTTTCATCCCGAGATCAAAATGTTCTCACTCAATCCCGAACCCTTTGTACGCCCCTTTTCCTTCAGTCTTTTTCTCATCCTTGACAGCGGACCTGGAAAGCTTTTCAGAAACATCATCCATCACAAAATGCGGGACCCTGTGCGGCTGTATCATATTCAGCACAGGCAACTCAACTGCCCCCGCAGCATATGAGGGAATAACATGCATAGAAAAATGAGGCACAGTCTGCCCTGCTGACACCCCGTTTGAAGAAATAATAGTATACCCGCTCGCCTTAAGCCTGCTCTTCATCCTCAGGCAAATCTCGCGCAGCACATCATTCAGCGAATTCTGCTCAGCAACATTAAGCTCAATCATCTCAGGGACATGCCTCTTTGAAACAATCACAACATGCCCTACAGACTTCGGCTGGATATCAAGAAACGCCAGAAAATCATCATTCTCACAAACTACCCTTGCAGGCACCTCTTTTTTCACAATCTTGCAAAAAACGCATCCCTGTGGTTTAGGCGAATCCTTTTCCTTCAGTTCAATCTTCTCCTCCAAAGGAGCCGCAGGAACAATATCCTCCCTTCGCGGCACATCCATCCCAACCTTCAGCTCCGCATCCTGCTTCCTGCCCGCCTTAAGCGCACTCACATCCTTTGCAATCTTCTTATAGTCCTCATCAGACAAAACACCATCATTGCTGTCATCACTCATAAAAACACCCCTGAATTTAATATCTATGCATCTACTTGACCAACGACGCTTATAAAATTAAGTCAAATATAAATATTTACTCACCAAAGATACATATACCTATTCTAAAAGGGAGATGGGGAAAAAATGGTAATGCTAGAAAAAATCGTAGTGCAGGGCTTCAAATCATTCCAGAAAAAGCAGGTAGTGCCCTTATACCCCGGCTTCAACGCCATCATAGGCCCAAACGGCTCAGGCAAATCAAACATTCTTGACTCAATAGTATTCGTTCTCGGAAGCTCATCCAGGCAGCTAAGAGCAGGCCGCATGGACCATATTATCTACAACGGCGGCCACGGCAAAAAGCCCGCAGACCACTCCACAGTATGGCTCCACATAGACAACTCAGATAAAGGCATCCCTGACCAGGACGAAAAAATCATGATATCAAGAAGAGTGAACAGGCAGGGCCAGTCAATATACCGCTTAAACGAGAAAGTAGAAAACAGGGCAAAAATACTAGAAATCCTGTCATACGCCGGCATAGACCCTGACGGCCAGAACATAATCCAGCAGGACGACATAACGGGCATAATCAAAATGCGCCCCCGTGAACGCCGTGAAGTCATCGACCACGTGGCAGGCATAAGCGAATACACGACAAGAAAAGAAAAAGCAACAGAAGAGCTAAAAGTCGCAGAGCGCAACCTGGAGGACGCCAACATCATCCTCGACCAGAAAAAAGAATACGTAGACAAGCTCAGAAAAGACCGCGACCTTGCAATGAAACACAAGACACTAGAAGAATCGCGCGCAAAGCTCGCAGCAACACTCGCCTTCAGCCGCGTCAAGGCACTTGAAAGCACACTTGAAAACCACGCAAGAAACCTCGAGATAAAAGAAAACGAACTCGCAAGCCTGAGAGGCAAAGTAGGCCACTTTGACGACAATCTGGATGACAAAGAAACCATCATCCAGAACATAGACACTGATGTCATAAAAAAATCAGTAAACGCGGAAATCAGGAGCGAAATCGAAGACATAAACTCCCGCATAATAAAGCGCGAAAGTGAGATAAACGCAAACCGCCGCGAAATAGAGCGCCTTGAAGATATGATATCAAAAATGAACACTATCCGCGCAAGCAAAGGCGAGGACGTAGGCAACAGGTCAGTGCGCGCAATACTTGACCTCAGCCTACCCGGCGTATTCGGCACTGTCGGCAGCCTGTCAACCGTGGACCCGCGATTCGAGATTGCGATAAACGTCACAGCAGGCTCGCGCCTGAACGACGTTATCACAGAAAGCGAACAGACAGCCATAGAATGCATAACCTACCTCAAACAAAACAACCTCGGCCGCATCCGCTTTCTGCCGCTTGACCGCCTCCAGCCAACATCAACATCAGCTAAGGCAGAAATCGCATCCAAGATGTCAGGCATAATAGACTTCGCAGTAAACCTGCTCCAATTTGACAGGAAATACCAGCTCGCATTCAGCCACGTACTCAGGGACACTCTCATAGCCGAAGACGCAGACTCAGCAAGAAAAGTCCGCGGCTTAAGAGTCGCTACACTTGAAGGCGACCTTTTCGAGGCAGGCGGCGCAATAACCGGCGGCAGCCTCAGGAAAATGCAAAGCAAAGTAAACGTCAAAGACATAACAGACGTAAACGAGTATGAAAACGCAATCAAGAAATTCGAACTCGAAATAGAAAGCCTGAAAAAAGAAATAGGGGAGCTGAACATCCTCCTTGAAGAAAAGCAGGGCAAGGTAACAGAAGAATCAAAAGAAGTCGAAAAACTCCAGGAGCAAAAAAATAAAATCATAGAAGAAATAGACGATATGAAACACTCAAGAAAAGGCCAGTACGAGCAGAAGCTCACCCTTGAGGCAGAAATACAGCAGCTTCGCATTAACCGCGCCAAACTCGAAGCAGAACTGGAAAACTCTCTGCTTGACTACGAAAAATACAAGGACTGCAAAGACCTTGAAAAAGCGGACCCACAGAAGCTCCAGAAAGAGCTGAACAACATCGACCGCCAGCTAAGGGCAATAGGTCTTGTGAACATGAAAGCAATCGAGGAATACGACCAGTACGAAAAAGAATACAGGGAATTCAGCGAGCGCGTAGAGAAGCTGAAAGAAGAGCGCAACTCAATAGAAGAAATGATAGCGAAACTGGAAGAAAAGCGAAAGCTCATGTTCTACAGCACTCTCGAAGAAATTTCAGGCGAGTTCGCCAAAATATTCATGACCTTAGCCGATGGCCCGGCAGAACTGGTAATGGAAGACCCAAAAGATATTGAATCCGGTCTCGTCATAAAAGCACAGCCTAAAGACAAGCGCCTCCTCTCCATAGACTCCCTTTCCGGCGGCGAAAAAACACTCACGGCAATCGCCTTCTTGTTTGCAATCCAGCGCCACAAGCCATTTCCATTCTACATCCTGGACGAGATAGATGCAGCCCTTGACAAGAAAAACTCAGAAAAAATAGGCGACCTCATACAAAGCTATTCAGGCAAATCCCAGTTCCTCGTGATATCACACAACGATGCCACTGTGAAACGCTCAAACAGGGTATACGGCGTCTCCATGCAGGAAGGCGTCAGCCAGATAATGGGCGT
>CBDUVR010000168.1:0-3506 GCA_965370705.1 uncultured archaeon
TAGAATCAGCCTATAACAAACTAACAATAGACATACACGGCAAAAACCTAAAAGGAACATATGCGCTCATAAAAACCAGATTCGCAGGCTCAAAATCAAAAAACAGCTGGCTCTTCTTCAAAAAACAACCTAAAACTTTTTCTCAACCAGCCGCCATCCATAAATAAGCGCCCCCAAAACAAACGACATAATGCAAAACATATACACCTCACTCCCGGAAAACCACCCGTAAACCGGGTTAGCATCAAGCGGATAAAACGGCATAATATCAGTATACAAAAAACAATCAAGAAGAATATGAAAATACACCCCAGAAAAGCAGGCAATCCCAATACTTCTGACAGAGCCGTCCTGCCTAAGCCCGAAATAACCCATAACCTCCTGGATAGGCGCATTCACCTTAACCATCACAAAAAAAAGCACAAGCGCAACCAAAGAACCCCCCAGAAAAGAATGAAAAAACCCGTGCAGAGGATAATCAAGCCTAAAAAGCAAAACAAAAAGCGGCTCCAGATCAACAACAACATTTGCAGCCAGAAAGCTAGGCAGGTTAACAAACCTAAACAAAACCAGCCCAAAAAGCAGCGCAGGTCCAAGATGAAACGGAGTAAGCGGCACTAAAACCTCCCCTCACTCAAAGACAGATGATCCTTCTCAATCTCAATAATTGCAGTAAAAACCTCGCGCACCCGCTCCTCAATAGCCTCTGAAAGAAACCTGCTGTAATGCGCAATTGCATTCGTCTCCCGCTCATTAGACTCGCGCAGATTATCCACATTCTTTTCACTACACATCTCCTTATCCTTGCGAATCTCATGCCCTCCGCTCTTCAAAAGCTTAACAATCGTATCCGCATGCTCCCTCTCAACCTTCGCAAGCCTCTTAAACATGACATGATCCGCCTCATTAGAAGATTTCCTTGCAGCGCAAAAATAAAACTCCGAATTCGAAACCTCAAGATCCAAAGCAGCAACAAGATTCTTCCTCGAAACCTCACTCAACTCAACGCGAGGCCACTTCCACTCAGAAGCGCTAACAATATGCTCCTCATGCGCCCCGCAAAACGGGCAATGAGTAGGAGCAGAATCACCAATATACCCCTCGCCGCAAATCTTGCACCTGAAAACTTTCACCATCAAAACCACCTCATATACCTATACTCAAGGCACGAAATAAATGAGCAAACTTCACCGGAAACCAATTTGCCTTGACGTATATGGCAAAGCACTCGGCTCAATTTATCCGTGCTTTGACTATACATACTTAACATCAAAACTATTTATTGATATATAGCAATGTAACTCATGAATACATCAAAAAACAGTGATCATCACCATGCAATATGAGATAGATAATGAAAATTATAAGATAAAAATCAGCGGTACAACAGACGAAATAAGAGACTGGATAAAATCATTGTGTCAGACAATAACAGGGCGTGCCTGCCCGTCCCAGCTAGACGAAGTTCTGGACAGATTATATGACATTCGCAGTCAAAAAGAATTTAATTTTAACAAGTATGAGCGAATAATATATGACGCAAACACACTATTATACATTCCCAATATTTCAGCTAGTGCCAGGAAATTCTATTTCGATGAACTAATCAAAAAGCACTTTGAAGACGCGTGGGCGTTACTATAAGTTACTCAAAACCTCTTCACACCAATCAGGCACGCGAAAGCAATATTATATACTTGCACAATAACTGTAACTTAGCATCACTCCCAAACGCCTGCAATCTTCTCCCCGCAAAACCCACACTTCCCATTCTTTAATTTAATATCAGAAACCTCATACCCGCTCCTCTCAACAACAACCTTCCCGCACTTCGGGCAAACCGTATTCTCAAACTCACCCCCGGGCACATTCCCAACATAAATATGCTTTATCCCTGCCTTCTTCCCAATATCATAAGCCCTCCTGAGAACATCCGTCGAAGTCACAGGAACATCTTTCATCTTAAAATGAGGAAAAAACCGGGAGACATGCCATGGCATATCAACATCAACCCCGGCAACAAACTCCGCAATCTTTTTAAGGCTCACATCATCATCGTTATGCCCTGGCACAATAAGCGTAGTAACCTCAACCCAGATCCCCTTATCATGCAGGTACCTGATATTATCAAGCACAGGCTTAAGCCTCGCCCCCGCAACTTTTTGATAGAACTCATCACTAAACCCCTTCAGATCAACATTAATCCCGTCAAGAACCCCCGCAATCTTATCAATCGCCTCTCTCGACATAAACCCGTTAGACACAAACACATTCTTAAGGCCCTTTTCATGCGCAATAACCGCAGTATCATAAGCATACTCAAAAAAAATCGTCGGCTCAGTATAAGTATAAGCAATGCTTTTGCACCCGGCATCAACTGCCCTGTCCACAACCTCTTTGGGAGTTAACCCATACCCCGAAATCTCACCACCATCCTTTGGCGCCTGCGAAATCTCCCAGTTCTGGCAAAAAAGGCACGAGAAATTGCACCCGACAGTCGCAACAGAATAAGAGAGACTTCCCGGCAAAAAATGAAAAAGCGGCTTCTTCTCAATCGGGTCAACCCCGTCACTAATCGCCTTCCCGTAGACAAGACTAAAGAGCTTCCCGGAAACATTTTCCCGAACACCGCAGATACCTCTCATCCCCGGCTTAATGGTGCAAAAATGATTGCAAAGCCTGCACTGCACAGCATCATCTGCAAGCTTCCGATAAAACATCGCTTCCTTCATACACTAATCATTCCACGCAGGCATCTTACCCATATTCTTATCAACCATCTTAACAGCATCCTGCAAACTCAGGCCATGCATCTTCATCATCGCCTGGATCATCCCGTCGCGAACCACCTGCTTGCTCTTAAGCGTCCCATGAGCATCCGTACAATGCGCACAATACTTATTATCCACTTTCCCGCCGCCGAAATCCGCTTTCTTCGTCATAGGCATCCCGCACGACTCGCACCTCGGGAAATCCTTCATCTGCGCAAACGTCAGAAGATACCCGGAGTTGTCAGCCGCAGTAAATTCGCGCGTCCCGTAAGACTTATTCTCAATATCATAAACAATCCGGACACCCTTGCCCTTGACATTCTTATACATATCATCAACATCAACAACACTGATATAAAGATTGACACCAACCCCCCACACATTTTTGGAAAAAATCTCAGGAGTGATAACATCCTTCCTCCTTCTGCAATCCTCAAGCATCGCAGCATGGCTGAGGAACATGACAACATTCTCGCCAAGAACCAGATTAGCAAACTGCAAAACCCCGGCAGGCGGAAAACGAACAGTCGTCTTAAACCCGAACTTCTCCTCATAGAATCTTATACTCTCCGAAACATCCTTGCAGACAAGTAGCGCAGACATACCACTCATAACAAATCACCTCAAAAGATACTTACACCCCCAGAAATAAAAATCTGTCGTTTAACATTGGAATTTAACGAGGTCACGACCGATGGGAGTGATTTGCGTGGAGAAAACTGTAAGTTTTCGGAA
>CBDUVR010000169.1:0-3496 GCA_965370705.1 uncultured archaeon
GTATCCATGATAGCATCCGCTTCCACTGTCTTCCCGCCGATAATTTTCACTTTTTCAACAAGCCCGACAACGAGTTTCTCTTCTGCACCCATTCTTCATATATAGAAAACAGACTTTTATTAAAGTTTAGGTCGTTTTAGCCTTATGAAAAGAAATATCTCTGGAGTGACATCTGATTCTGTAAAGACAAATATTTGCGTTATAGTGTGTTATTCTTTAGCTGATACTCAAATGTTTTATCGATAATATGGTGTGAAGAATAGTCCTTCATATCTTCTGGAAATTCAAAATTATGATTCTGTGCATATATTTTCACTATACGATGTATTGTGTTAAAATTTTCGTATGCACTTTTAAGATATTCTCGGATAAACGCTATACCTCTACCATATCTCTTTTTATCAATATGATTTTTTTGTATCTGCTTTTCCGTCTGTGTTTTGATTATCTCTGTCATTACAACATTCGATTTTTCAATGTTGTACATCACCACCGCAAATAAGTAATATATTTTCTCAATGCGTACATAAACGTCCAAATCGAGACCCGAAAGTTTTATCTGTGACAACTGATTTGAATAAGTTGTGGTTAGTATTGTGGAAAATGATATCTGATTTTTATTCATCAAAAATTCACATCTTTCAATATTTTTTCGGATTTCATACATAATTACTATTAATTGCTTAAATCGTTCTTTTTCTTCTTCTTTTTTATCTATCTTGAGTTGTTTGTATGCTACATAAACAACACCAAGAACCCCTACAAACGAACCTGCCGTCGAACCTACAGCCGAACATAATAACGTCTCCATGAGTGTTTGCCTACTAATCACCGCGATAAGAATCGTTTTACACCACGGAATGATAGAAGATAGGTTTTCAAGAAAATAGTACAGGACTATAATTAATAGTGCGATGAAAAGAATATTAGCGTACTTTAGGCGTGTTACATATGAGGTATTCCCGTTTTTATTATTCAAAGCCATACAACTATTACTGAGTTATAAAAATATAAACCTTGTCCTATATGGAAAGGACGCAACAAATCCGATAAAAATACTCACGTTATCAACTTCGCCTTGCTCTTCCCTCTCCTCTCAAACTCCTTTAAAATGACCTTATTGATTCTCTGCGCACCCTCCACATTCCTCCCGTTCGCAGACGCTGCCTCAGCATGGCCGCCGACACTGCCCCCGATAAGCGGCTCTATCTTTTTAAGCATTTTCACAAGATCAATATCCTTCCCAAGATACTTCCTGACGCGCGCGCTGATCCGTATCTCACCTTTCCCGACATTCAGGACAATCGCAACATCAGCACCTGTCTTTATAATATGCGTCGCAGCCCTCGACTCAAACGACCCTGCCCGCGAAAAAGCAACAATCAAATCCCTGACACGATACAGCTCCGCACGTTTCAGTACCTTCAACTTCAAAATGCGCTCGGAAATATCCTCCTTCACGCTCAGCGCATTAAATATATCCCCGAGCTCAACATAATTCAAAAGCTCATCCACAGCATCAATATCATTTTTGTCTGCAATGCGCAAAAATGCCGTATCTGCAACGATTCCCGAAAGAAGAAACGGCGCAGCTTCAGAAACAACGGGTATTTTGGAGCATGCAATAAGCCGGTAAACAAGAATAGCAGTAGAATGCGCCTCTGTATCAACAAAAGTCAGATCCGCACCCTTCGCAAGACCCCCCCTCTGGTGATGGTCAATCAATATGATTTTCGGATTAGTCCGGAACGCAAGCTCGCCAATCTGCTCAGGAGACGACGAATCCATAATAAACACCAAAGAAGGGTTCTTTTCAACCTCCTCCCTTACATGAAACGGATATTTCTCAAGAACACTGCGCCCCTGCCGGCTGATGCCAAGAGGCGCACTCACAGTCACCCTCATGCCCCTGTGCTTCAAAGCCAAAGCAAACGCAGCCGCGCTCCCGACAGCATCCGGGTCTGCATTGTGATGCACAATTATCTGCGCCTTCTCGTGATTCCCAACTTCATCCATTATCTTTCCTATATCTTTCCTCTGGCGCTTCGAAATGCTTATACCTCCACCCTGCTCCCCCTCAGAAAAAAGCCCAGAAACCTTCGGATAAAGCGAGTGACCCTTATTCAGCAGGTACTTCTCTCCCTGTGCAGCCACAAACCCTGCGTCTTTTAAAAGGTGGACATTCCTATAGGCAAGAGAATAGCTGATATCCGCTTTCTCAGATATCGCATGTATTGATTGAGGCGCATTACCCTCCCGGATCATAACTTCGATTATCTTCAGTTTGCTTTTTGCGCCAAGAACATTCAAAATATCATCAATACTCTCAGATTCATCATCCATACAAACAATTGCATCCAAAACAATATAAATATATCTATTTTTAGATATCAAAAATAAGATAGTGCTCTTCAGACATCTTATTTATAAACCCCGCCACACAATAATTAAAAATGACCCACCTATCAGACGAAAAAACCCAAAAAAGCCTGAAATACACCCTCTTCTTCACATTCTTCGTATTCGCCATGCTCACAAACGTCATCGGCGCAGTAACAAACATCCTCATAAAAGAATTCAGCCTCACTCTCAGTGAGGCAGGGCTTCTCAGCCTGTCCTTTTTTGCAGCATACGGTCTTGCATCACTGCCGGGAGGGCTTCTCTCCCACAAATACGGCTGCAAAAAAATATACGCAGCAGGCGTACTCCTGATGACTATAGGCGCTCTCTTCTTCGGACTCGTCGGAACCTTCAGCATGCTCCTCTTAATGAGCTTCATCGCAGGAATCGGCGTAACCCTTATACAAGTAAGCGCAAACCCCCTTATCCTGTACTCAGGCCCAAAAAAAGATTACCCCGGAAACCTGAACATAGTCCATTCACTATTCGGCCTCGGCTCATTTCTCGCACCTCTCGTAATAATGCAATTAGTGGCAAAAGACATCAGCTGGAGATACTTCTATTTTCTAATAGTCGCGCTCTCAGCGCTCCTCTTTTTATCAGTAACAAAAATCAAAGTCCCTAAAGACACAAAAGACACATTCACAGTAAAATCAATACTTCAACACTTCAAGAGCATCTCAGTAATCTCATCATTCATCGCGCTCTTCTTCTACGTAGGCATAGAGATGGGCATAGCTGTATGGCTCATAACTTACCTTGAAACAATAAGAAATATAGACCCCAAAACCGGCGCCTGCTTATTATCATTTTTCTGGCTCCTCCTTGCAGCAGGAAGATTAATAGGAGGGCATATCCTGAAAAAACACACTCCAAAATCACTTGTCACAACATTTTCCATACTTGGCGCACTCTCGCTTGCTCTCGGCCTTTACGGGAGCGCAGCCGCCTCAATAATATTCCTGCCCCTTGTCGGATTCTTCTGCTCTGTCCTCTTCCCCACCATCTATTCAGTAGCAATAGAAAACGAGAAAACCGGTCACAGCGTAGTCTCCGGCATACTCTTCACAGCAGCAACAGGCGGCGCAATAATCCC
>CBDUVR010000170.1:0-3494 GCA_965370705.1 uncultured archaeon
TCTTTCTGTATCCGGGGTGTAAGATTACTGCGGGAGAGAGTTGAGACAACCGATACATTTATATATCACCTGCAACATAAATATATCTCATGATACAAAAATGTAGTACTTGGAAGGTTTTTGCAGTTTTCGCACAGATGCCGCAGAAGTCATTTCATGTAAGGGAACTTTCCAAACAGGTAAATCTTTCGCCAACATCTGTCAATATCCATCTAAGAAAGCTTGAAGAGAACAAGTTGATAGTAAAAGAGACAGGAGGGTTATATAACTCATACAGGGCAGATTTCAATAATGATTATTTCAGGTTTTACAAAAAGATCCATAACATGATACAACTCAGGGAATCAGGGTTGATAGAAGAACTTGAAGATAAAATATTTCCTACGGCAGTTGTCCTGTTTGGCTCTTATATGAAAGGCGAGGATATTGAAACGAGCGACATTGATCTCTTTTTGATGGCGAGGGAAAAGAAAATCTCTATTGAGAAATATGAAAAAATACTCGGGCGCAAGATACAGTTTTTTTTCTGTACAGATATAAAAAAAATTCCCGCAGAACTTAAAAACAATATTCTGAATGGAATTGTCATTTACGGTTATCTTAAGGTGTTTTGATGAAGTTACTGAGAATACAGCCGGATAAAGAGCGTGCAAAAAGCCTGATAACTCTTTCAGAGCTGAGGCGCGAAAAAATAAAGCTTTACGATGAACACACAGAAGCGTCGCTGATTATCGAGATATATTATGAGATTGCAAAAGAACTCATAACTGCTATTCTTTTTATTGACGGGTATAAAACATTCAGCCATGTGGATTTGGTAGATTATCTGAGAACATTTTATAATAAAGATTTTGATGAGTTTGAAATTGAACTTCTTGACCAGCTAAGAAAATATCGCAATAAGATGCTTTATTATGGTATATTTGTTGATTCTTCCTATCTGCTTCTGAACAGGAAGAGCATCATTTCACTTATAGGCAAGCTGTATGCTTTATGCAGAAAAAAGCTTTAATATATCTGCCGGTATTTTATTGAGATATCCTGTTTTTTTAGTATCCGGGAAGAGCATGATGCAGTAAGGGCCCTTCTATGATATGTTGATCTGGATGTCGCCGCTGGTTGCAACCAATGTATCCCATGAGACTATCTGGCCTGTAAAGTTGTACGTGCCTGCGATGCCAGACCTTGCCCTGTATGTGTAGGTAATATCTTCCATATGAGTGTCGTGGTACCTGCTCTCAGCCACGAACCACTGGAGCATTCTCGCCATCGGGTCATAGCTTGCGCCGCCAAAGTCAGTCACGTAGACTCCCTGGGGGACATATTCTTTCAGGTAGTAGAATGGCGGCTTCTTTGACTCATCGATATTTACATCCAGGGTGACAGCGAAATCCGCACCAACAGAAGCACTATCCGGGAGGCTGCGCGTCGCTGTGAGCAGCCCGTACACTCCGGGCTGCGGGCAGCCACCTTCATCTATCTGGCCATTGCAGTTGTCGTCAATGCCGTTGCACAATTCAGGCGGCTCTGCCGGGCAAACTGCGCACGTTTCGTACGGAGTGCATGTGCTGTAGTCCATGCACGTGTTCATCACACCCTCATCAATCTCACCGTCGCAGTCGTCGTCAATGCCATTGCATACTTCAGGCGCCCCGGGATATATTGTATCATCATTGTCATTGCAGTCAATATATGCAGGGAACTCATCGCCGTCATTGTCAATGAGCAGCGATGCGTTTACTGTGCAGTTCACGACATCATCTCCCTGCGTAATATACACCTCAGTATTAAAGTCCTCTAACGTGCCGAAAATCAGTTCTGTAACCGGGGCCTGAGACACCAGTGTGTAAGTAAATGATGTATCCTCAACTGTTGTGCCGTGATACGGCGATTCTATGAGATACCATTTCAGTATCCTCGTCTCATGATCAAACGCGCCGCCGCCATCGTATGTGACAGTGAAGCCTTCAGGAATATATTCCTTCAGCAGCAGCAATGTTGGCTTGTCACTTTCGTCAACATCAACATTCACAGTCACATTCATCTCATTGCCGACACTGCATGGCTGCAAAAGCATGCGCGTCGAGGTAAACTTTCCGCTGCATGTATCGGGGCCTGTTGGTGGATTGCAGATGTCCTTCTCATCGGGGTGCTTGATAAGCTCAATTGCCTTTTCCGGGGCATGATAATATGTGCCGTCTGCTTTTGCGGACATCTTTATCGTGTAGTTGCCCTCAAGCCCGTAGATATTGTATTTCCCGTATTTTAGTGTATCCCATGTGACATTGTATGCCAGCTCACAGGGCGGATCACCTGAACCGTAGCCGAAACCATAACCATAGCCATAATTGTACTGGCTGCCTGTCTCATTATCATAGCCTGTGCGCGGCCCAAAACTCACATTCACAAGCCGGGTGTTTACTATGTCCAGTGCCAGGCATTTGTATTTCGCAGAAGACGCGGGCGTAAGGGTGCCGTCAGGATAGAATGAGCAAAGAGTAGTGCCCCCCTGAGGCTCGATAATCTCAAGGATAACAGTATCTACCGGGATGCGCTCCTGGGGCACTATATCAATATCGAGAGTGAAACTGACTTCACTGCCCCTGTATGCCTGCCCAGGAAGATCCTTTATCTGCAGAAATGCAGCATCGACAGGCCCTGCAACAAGCAGCACTGCAACCACAAAAACAGAAATAAGACTGCTGATAAACGTACTCCTGCTGAACCCCGTGTGTGTTTCAAATGCTCTCATCAGTGCACCATCTAATTGATTACCTGTAACCAAAACAGGATACCCTCTTCTACACTCGAATATGTACATTATATCTTCCAAAATTTATAAAGGGGTATTGTTCCAAGAAACGATATGCTGCGAGAGGAAACACTATATTGTTTCTGTGACGGAAGGGTGGTAACAGCTCCTGAAAATGGCACTGTTACAGGCTCTACTCGTGAATTGGCCTATGCAACCAAACAGTAACAAGATTTAAAAAGATATATGCTAAAATCTATCATTACTACCGAGCAATTAGTTCAAAGTGTATCTTACTGTATGTGGTGACATGATGAAAAACATAAAAAATCCGGCATCGATAAAATTCGCAATTTCCGCGATATTAACTATACTTGTTCTTGCTACTTTTGCTTATTCAAGCGAGACAACACTGACCCTTGACATAGATAAACTGGAAGGGACAGATTATACGACAATGACCATGCATGGCCAGCTCGCCTCAGACGGCGTTCCAATAGAAGGTGCGAAGATAGGGGTTATGGCAGATGACAGCATAGGGACGCATGTGTTTGCAGATGAACTGGTTACGAATGCATCAGGCCATTACACAACATATTTTAAGCGTGAAAACACGAAGACCGGGAGCTACACAGTATACGCATCAGCCTCTACGACACAGGCAGGAAGCGTCACTGTTAAAAAGTATTTCTCAATCGGGGACTGCACAGAAGACTGGACGTGCGGCACGTGGTCTTCCTGC
>CBDUVR010000171.1:0-3475 GCA_965370705.1 uncultured archaeon
ATAAAAACAAGGTCGTTGAACAAGCTATAGTCAAAGACATTTTTGGAAAATCCAGAGAACTAATGGAATCAGCGAAAGAAATACATAAATATATCCGCAAACTACCTGAAACTGAAAGAAAAATAATTACCAGTCATATTGAGAACACCAGATATCGCTATAAGACAATTGAAAGGCTGTTTATAAGAAAAGAAAAAAGAAAAGCAGTTGACAGCCTTTTTTTCTCATTTGATGAGCTGCCTCTATTTGGCAAAGAATACTGGTTCATGAAATTCACATCAGACACAGGCTCAAAAACCCAGCTTCTTTTCATGTTCGGAAGAAGTGCAGGCGATATGGAAATCAATGGCAAATACCTTGAAAACAAAAAACTAAGCCCTGACAAATACCATGGCTATGTGGTAAGCTGGGCTTATGATGATAAGCAAAACAATATAGTAAACGACTTAAGCACAATAAAAATATCAAAAAATTCAATTGATGTCAATAATAAATCTGTTTCTGCATGTTTCAGTGGAAGTTTCCCAAAATACAAGCTGGATATTTCAAAAAATGACAAAAGCATTTGCAGCCTGAAAATTACTGAGCCAAAAAAACAGGCATTGAATTTCGAAATTAATGAGAACTATAAGGCATTTTTTGGCTATGAACTTGTAAACCTCTACTTTGATTTCAAAGGCAAACTATTCGAAAAAGACTTCTCCGGCAAATGCTATGTTCAAAAAGTTGTAGTAGTAGGGCCATTTATACCGTGGAGATGGGGGAGAATAGTATTTAAAAATGGCTCAATATTAACCGGTTTTATCCCTAATCTGGAAATTTTAGGTTTGAAATACCAGATTAATTTAAATTCCTATTATTATGACTCTGTATCAAAGAAAACCTGCCATTACACAAATGTGAAGATTTATGCCTTCCCGTCCCCGGATGGCTGCATAAGATGGATTATTACAGGCAACAATGCCAATAAGGACAGTCTCTATATCTGCATGAAAAGTTACAGCCATGAGGTATTTACATTCAAAAAATGGAGCAATTTCACTTATATTGAATATCTCGTTGAGGTCATTGATTTTAGTCTGGCTCTTGATGGAAAGAATATTAGCCTGAAAGATGTCGGCAGGGGAATCGGAATGGTAGAAGATACCGGTGGATATGTATTTTAGACAATCAAAACATTTTCGATTCTGAGATATTATAAGAAATCCAAAAATATGTAAAACATCTATATGCTGAGGTGTAAAAAATGGAAAAAAAAGATGATAGAAACATCCTGAATCTGATTGACTCAAAAATCGCAAAAGGCATACTGCCAATAGCTCTCCTGCAGATAATAAAAGTAAAAGCCCCTGTGCATGCATATGACATTGTGAAGGTTATCCATCGGGGCTTTCAGGAATATAAACAGGAAGTCTGTGATGATTCAGAAGTTGGTTTCGACATTAGCAGGGCGCTGATATATTCGACACTGCAGAAACTTGAAGATGATGACTTTGTGAAAACATCATGGGTAAATCAGGACCTGTCCGGGACACCGAGCAAGAAAAACTATGAGCTGACAAGAAAAGGCACTCTTTTTTTGAAACATGCAAAAAAAAGAATAACAGACGTAGTAGGCCTTATCTTCGAGTATCACGGGGACTCAGAATATAACCTTGCGCGCCTGCGCCAAACCAGCACATCAGGCAGTTGAGACAAAAAACGAGCAGCTCACTCATACCGAAGTGCGTCTGTGGGCTTTAGTCTTGCTGCGCGCATTGCAGGCAATGTGCCTGAGAGCATGCCGACTAAAAAGGAGAACGCGAGGGCGCCAAAGATAAGCTCAGGCGCTGTAGATGCTTTCAGGTAGTCTACGCCTAGCTGGGTTGATGATGCATATTCAATTGATTTGCTTATTGCGATGCCTATTGCGCATCCGATAGCGCCGCCAACCAGACCGATAATGCCTGACTCAATCAAAAAAATCCACATAATGTTGATGTTTCTTGCGCCGATTGCTTTCATGACGCCTATGTCTCTTGTCCTTTCAAGGACTGATGTGTACATTGTGTTCATGATGCCGATTCCGCCGACGAGGAGAGAAATACCGGCAATTCCTATCAAGACGGACTGGATGAGGTTAAGAACAACCCCGTAAGTCTCCTTTAATTGTTCTGATGTCTGCACAGTAAAGTCTTCCTCTCCTTTCTTCTGGTTGCGGTCTTTGCGCATCGCCTTCTTTATATCTTCTGCAACATCAGATGCATCAAAACCCGGTTTGAGATTTGCCATGATAACCATCAGTTCATCGGGCACATCGAAAAGGTCGCGCGCAGTCTCAAGCGGAATCATCATTGCCTGGTCATCGTCCGGGTTGCCTATTCTTTTAAGTGATCCGACGACCTTGAACTTTTTGCCATTAATATTCACATAATCGCCGACGCGCACCTTTTTCTTAAAAAAATCGCCATGCGTAACCGAATTGCCTACAATTGTCCTGTACATATCTCCCTTTTTCAGGTCCCTTCCGCTTTCTATCTCAAAGCTTTGCATATTCTCAAATATTTCTTTAGATTCATCCTGTGCCATCCCGCTGACCCACGAATATTTCATCTCATTGCCGAACTCCACTTTCGCAATCTTTGTTACAAACCCACCGGCGACGTCAACTCCTCTTACTCTTTTAATGACATCAATATCATCGCGCCCAAGACTGCTCCCGGCACTCCCCATAGACTGGAAGCCGCTGCCGGGCATTATCATTATTATCTCTGCACCCATCATTTCAAACTGCTCATTCACTGCATCTTTTAAGCCCTGGCCGAGAGATATTAGAGAGACAACAGCAGCTATACCTATGATTATGCCTATCATAGTAAGCCATGAGCGCTTCTTCCTGTTCTTAATGTCCCTGTAAGCTGTTTTTATATAATCTTCCATCATTTTTATCACTATCTCCGGTAGCGCAGTGAATCCACCGGGTTCTTTCTTGATGCTTCAATTGCAGGAAGCAGTCCTGATACACTGCCGACTAGAAATGAAAAGAGGAGTGCTCCGCCTATCAGTTCTGCGGAGAAAAATACTTTTAAAATGTTTACACCTGAAGATACTGCAATCATTTCCGCGGCTTTGCCGATACCATAGCCAATAATGATTCCAATAACACCCCCCACAAGCCCAAGGAGCCCTGACTCAATAACGAATATCGCCATGATATCAACATTTCTCGCGCCGATTGACTTCATGATACCTATTTCTCTTGTCCTTTCAAGCACTGATGTGTACATGGTGTTCATGATGCCGACGCCGCCGACAAGAAGCGATATGAATGCAATCCCGACAAGAAATGCCTGCACCATCCCAAGCATTCCCTTGAAACTCGCAATCATCTGCTCAGCAGTAGCTACAGTAAAATCCTCTTCCCCAACTTTTAGGCGGTGGTCCCTGCGCAGTGCATCCTCAATATTTTCCGCAACCTGCGCCGGCTCAAAACCGG
>CBDUVR010000172.1:0-3452 GCA_965370705.1 uncultured archaeon
TTTTCTTTCTCTGCTATTTTTATTTTTGTCTTTATCACAGTGTCAGGGTTGAGCGAGATTGAATCTATGCCTTGCTCCACCAAAAATTCTGCAAAGTCCGGGAAATCTGAGGGAGCCTGTCCACAGATGCCTATTTTCCTGTTGTTCTTTTTTGCGCCTTTGATTACCTGGGATATTAGTGTTTTGACTGCAGCGTTGCGCTCATCGTAGATGCTTGATACCAGTTCTGAGTCGCGGTCAAGGCCAAGTGTCAGTTGCGTGAGGTCGTTTGAGCCGATTGAGAACCCGTCGAATATTTCAGAGAATTCGTCTACAAGCACCACGTTTGATGGTATCTCGCACATTACGTAAACTTCAAGCCCTCCTTTGCCGCGCTTTAACCCGTATTTTTCCATTTCTCTAAGCACTTTTTTTCCTTCCTCGACTGTGCGGCAGAATGGGACCATTACTTTTACGTTTGTGAGACCCATGTCGTCTCTTACGCGCCTGAATGCGATACATTCAAACCCGAATGCGTCGCGGTATTTTGGTGAGTAGTATCTTGATGCGCCTCTCCATCCTATCATCGGGTTAGCTTCTTTTGGCTCATATAGTGTGCCTCCAACCAGGTTTGCGTATTCATTTGACTTGAAGTCAGAGAGACGGAAGATTACGTCTTTTGGGTAGAATGCGGCGCCGATTGTGGCTATGCCGTATGCGAGTTTCTGTATGAAAAACTCTTTCTTGTCGTCATATCCTTCTGTTATCCTGTCTATTTTCTCTATCAGGCCAGCATGCTCGGGGTCTTTTTTCAGTTCATTGTAATGCAGGAGCGCCAACGGGTGAACCTTTATGTACGAGTTGATTATGAATTCTTCCCTTGCAAGGCCTACACCTTCGTTCGGGATGAATGAGAGCTCAAATGCCTGTGAAGGGTTTCCCACATTCATCATTATCTTTGTTTTCGTTTTAGGGACTGTCTCAAGGTTGACTTCTTCTATGTCGAATTTCAGTTTGCCGTCATAGACATAGCCTGTTTCGCCTGAGGCGCACGACACTGTTATGTCTTGATTGTTTTTGATTGCTTTTGTCCCGTTTATGGTACCGACAACACAGGGAATTCCAAGCTCCCGGCTGATGATTGCAGCATGGCAGGTTCTTCCGCCCCTGTTTGTCACAATGGCTGATGCAATCTTCATTACCGGCTCCCAGTCAGGATCTGTCATGTCTGTTACCAGAACCTGGTCTTTTTTGAATTTGCTGATGTCATGGACATCATAGATAATATTGGCTTCACCGGCACCAATAAGTTCGCCGACGCTATCTCCTTCTATAACTACGTTGCCTTTCTCTTTCAGTACATATTTCCTGATGATGTTTTTATCTTCCTGCGAGTGGACGGTTTCCGGTCTTGCCTGGACAATAAATATATCACCGGTTTTCCCGTCTTTTGCCCATTCCATGTCCATTGGCTTCAGGTGCCCTGCTTTCCCAGAGTAATGGTCTTCGATATCTACTGCGTATTTTGCAAGTGTAACTATGTCATCGTCTGTCAGGCAGAACCTGCTCCTGTCATGTTTTGAGACAACTACGTTCTTTGTCGGTTTGCTCCCGTCTTCTGAGTATATCATCTTGATTTTTTTGCCGCCTATTGATTTGCTTATTATCGGTTTTTTTCCTAGCTTCAATGTCGGCTTGAACACGTAATATTCGTCAGGGTTGACTGCGCCCTGCACGACATTTTCGCCAAGGCCATATGAGGCGGTTATGAAGACTGCATTCTTGAATCCTGATTCTGTGTCAATGGAAAACATTACACCAGAAGATGCAAGGTCTGAGCGCACCATCTTCTGGACACCGATTGAGAGGGCTATTGAGAAGTGGTCGAAGTTTTTGTCCTGCCTGTATGATATTGCCCTGTTTGTGAATAGTGATGCAAAGCATTTTTTGCATGCTTCAATAAGCATCCCTGACCCAACTATATTTAGGTATGTTTCCTGCTGGCCTGCAAAGGAAGCATCGGGCAGGTCTTCTGCTGTTGCTGATGATCTTACAGCTACATCACAGTGCTCACCGTACTGCTTGCAAAGGTGCGAATAGGCATCTGTTATCGCGTCTTTAAGTTCTTCTGGAAATTCTGCGTTTAGTATCACGGTGCGTACTTTCTGGCCTCTTTCTGCGAGGTTGCTCATGTCAGTTGTGTCAAGGTCTGATAAGATGTCGCGGATTTTCTGCTCGATTCCTGATTTTTCAAGCAGATAGCGATATGCATAAGCAGTGATGGCGAAGCCGTTTGGGACCTTTATGCCGCGGGGTGAAAGGTTCCTGTACATTTCACCAAGAGAGGCATTTTTGCCTCCTACAAGCCCTACATCATCTATTCCTAGTTGGTCAAACCAGAGAATAAATGTTTTGTCTTTTTCCATTATCTGAAACCCCTTTCAATTCTCTTGATTTACAAGAATTTGCTGCTTTTTCTCGCTTCTAATTATTAGGCTCGCTAACATATATATAAGTTTCTGCGGGATTTTGGAGGGCGAATGATTTTAAAAGCTATTGTGTGAATTACGGTTTATGATGAAAATCGGGAATGTCAGGTTGAAGAATCCGCTTGTTCTGGCGCCTATGGCGGGCGTGACTAATCTCGCGTTCAGGAAACTTGTGCGCAGGTATGGTGCTGGTCTTGCGTTTAGTGAGATGATTGATGCGGACGGGATGTTTTATGATATTCATCGGTATAAGAAGGAGTTCCGGACGGATGCGGATGATAAGCCGGTTGCTTGCCAGTTGTTTGGCGCGCGTGCAGACACGCTTCCAAAAGCAGCGAAAATACTGGAAAAAAAGGGCGCAGGCATGATTGACCTGAACGCAGGGTGCCCCTCATTCAAGCTCTCAAGAAAAAATGCAGGTGCAAAGCTGCTTACACAGCCCAAACTCCTTGGCGAACTTATTGAAACACTTGTTTCCGCAGTGAACATACCGGTTACAGCAAAAATCAGGGCAGGATGGGAAGATTCAGGCGGTGCTCTTGAGATTGCACACATTGTCGAGGATGCAGGCGCATCTGCAGTCACCATCCACGCGAGGACAGCAAAGATGCGCTACAGCGGAAATGCTGATTTAAGCATCATAAAATCAATAAAACACGAGCTGAAAATACCCGTCATCGGGAACGGAGACATTAACTCGCCTGAGCGCGCAAAAGATATGCTCGATAAGACCGGATGCGATCTTGTCATGATCGGAAGAGCCGCACTCGGAAACCCGTTTATTTTTAAGGATGTGCTTGAGTTTCTTGAGAGTGGGAAGGTTGCGCATGAACATACGAAAGAGGAGAGGCAGAGGGCGCTTTTAGAGTTGTGGGAGCTTTGCAGGGAGACGGGGGAGGCGCGTTTGAGTGAGCTTCGCATGCATGCGTGCTGGTTCTCAAAAGGGCAAAGAGGCGGGCGCAGATTCCGCGAGGAAGTCAGCAC
>CBDUVR010000173.1:0-3444 GCA_965370705.1 uncultured archaeon
CATAAACTCTTCTTCTGTTATGTAGCTGAGTTCAAATTCAGGGTTTTCGTTTAAGCTGAAGTGGTTTTTGGCTGCGGTTAATACTGGTGTTATTTCATGCGCGATGCGGGTTGTGCTATTATTTGTTGTCTTATTTGCATGAGTTAGATTTGTTGGCAAAACCAGTATCTGAGTATAATTAAAAGCCGGGAAGATGTTAAGTGCGTGGTTTCCTGAATAAGTGGCGTTTATTATGTAATTGCCGGATATGTTGGGTATCCAGTTAACCCGGGCCCAGCCGGTTTCACTGGTCTGGTTAGAGCCTATTTGTGTCTCGTTTCCATAAAACATCAGTTCCTGATCAGGTATAGGGGTCAGGTTTTCGTATGTCAACAGGGCTCTTATGTCCAGCATCTGCCCTGATATCAGTGAATATGCGCTTAAGACCAGGTTGTGTATCCTTGAGGGGGCGTATGGAGTTATGGCTGCACCGGTGTTTGGGGGTGTCTGATTTGCCGGCAGGACTACAAATTGAGTGTGATTAGAGTCCGGGGATGAATTAAAAACCTGGTTCAGGCCATCGGTTGCATTATCTGAAAGGTTTGTATAGTTGCCTGTGTTATTTATTGCGTGGGCTATGTAAATCGCCGGCAGGAGGAGTAGTAAGACTAAAGAGAATGTCAATAGTTTTGGTGTTGCTGTTGATTTACTCATTCATCTCATCTTTTTTGTTAATTTCTCATATTTTGTCATCTGTTCACTGCCTGATTGCTTATTATGTCCTTTACAGTTACAGGATGCGATTTCAGCTTTAGTGTCGTCTCTTTTTTGAAATGTTCTGATTCTATGAGGTTTGATTCTTCCAGAATCTTTATGTGCTTCATGAGCAGGGGATAGCATCCGCCATGCTCTTGAGCAATGTCTTTTAGTTTTGCTGCGCCGCTCCTGCATACTGCAAGGTATATCTGAAGCCTTGTTGGATGTGCCAGAGCCTTGTAAGCATGTGCTGCTTCCCTGATTTCTTTTGTTAAGCGCAGGCTGCTTAAGACGGATTTCAATACTGATTTTTCAGGATTGCTTTCTTTTGATTCCAGAAGAATAGTGTAATCTTTTTTTGAGAAAGATATCAGCCCGATTCCCATCTCTTTTAGAATTCTTTTTTCGTTTGTGATGTTTTTTATTTCTTTTTCAGGCAGGGCAATGTATGTTTTATGGACTCCCTGCTTATAGTAAGAGCAGGTTCCGATAGCCTGGGGGATTTCTGAAAGTTTTGATTTAACTTCAATGGCATTTAATGCCGTGTTGTCAGAACATATTAAGTCAACTTCTTCTTTTAGGATGAAAATGTGCGACAGGACTAGAGCAAAGTCTTTTTTCAATAATTTTTGAAGAGTATCTTTAGAATCAGCCATAGAAATAATCACTGGTTTTTTAGTAAATAAATATATAACCAAAGAAGTATATAAAGGTTTTAGAATATAATGAAATGGTTAAGTATCCAAAGGGTTACTTATGTCTCTGAATGGTGCCAGAAGATGTTGAATTCAAGAAGTTCTGGAGAGAATATAGTGAAGGCACTAATTATTTGAGCAGAGTGCCTTCCCATATAGATCAAGGCAAATTGGTTTTTGGTGATGTCTGCTCATTTATTTCATGCCTTGACTATAGTTTAATTCAATTCTATATAATTGAAAGCCAGGGATAATGTCCTGTTGTCGCTTACATCGGGGTCCTGGTCTTTCGGATTCCAGATGTCTGACTTAAAGGCAATTTTAAGAACGTCTTTAGTAATAATATTTTGAGGGATTTTTATTTTCTTCTCAACCTGCATCTCTTTATCTACAGTAAAGTCTGCTACTGTGGTGTCGTTTGCCATGATTTTTATGGACTTTTTAGCCAGGGCGCCTGGTATGAATATTTTTGCGCTTAATTCATATTCCTTGTCTGGTGATACGCTGAAATACAAAACAGGATGTTTGCTGTCTTTCCCTGCCCATCTGAAATTTCCTTCAGACTGCCACCAACCTTCTTTTAAAGCATCATTTTCCTCCTGCGTACCTGTCATCTCTATCCTGCCAGGTTTTAGACATGGTATGCCAATAGGATCTGGCCTGATTTCTCCTGTTTCCTGAAAAACCGTGGGGGGGGTAAAATCGCGCGGCTGAGAAAGAGGACGGGGCTGGCCAAGCAAAATCGTGTTCTGGAAATCATCAAATTCTGATACGAGGGACTCCAGCAATTCCATTGCCTGTTTTGTTTTTTCCTCGAGGAGCCTGCCCTTTTCTTCCAGCTCGTCTATCCTTTCCTGGAGCCTTTTTTTATTTCCGGTCATTGAGTTAATAATGGTAATTTAGAACTTAAATAAGTTTTGAAAGTGATTGATTTTTATCGTGTCAGATGAATATCTTAATCAATTTCCAGAATTCCCTGCCTGAAATCCAGGCAAATCTTAAAGTTTTTTAGAAAACTCAAACCTAATAAACCATCTACGTAGCTTCTTTGAGGCAGATCATGAACTGCGACCTTAATGTCTTCTGCTTTCATGCCAAGAACACTTACGGATTTCAATGTTATCAGGGGTACTTTTTCGACACCGGATGCCGTTGTCATATCTATTCTCTCTTTTGATAATTCCGGATTATATCCTAAAACTTCTGCAATTTCCCATGGTATCATCATATAAGTTGCTCCTGTATCAAGCGCCACTTTCAGTGTCCTTACACTGTCACAGCCTTCTATTTCCGGCTCTAATACTATTACCGGGACGCTAATATCAAAATCGTGTTTAACCATTAAGACACCTATTGATAAATCATAATGTTTAATCGGAGGATCAGAGGTTTTTTATTGCTTGTGTGATATTACGCCACAAAAAGCTACCGCATATCCTTTGTCAGGAATTTTCCCGGTCCAGAACTGATATGTATGTTTTCCTTTTGTTTCCTTTAGTGCATCATAAATATCATCCCTGTTTTTGGAATGTGTGATTACTATTCCTTTTGTTGGATGGTTCAATTCATCTTTTTCGAGAACTTCGACTAATACCCACTCGTCCCTGAATTTCTTTTTTATTTCTTCTATGGTTTCCATTTTCTTCACTGAATAAGTATTTGCCGCCTAATATATAAAAGCTTTTTTGATTGTTTTGTTTTGGAATGCCCTAGTAATGTAAATAAGGTTGATGCGTCCAACTTAATTGTGCATACAGTGCGTGCACAATTATATCTGCTCTATAAAACAAGACTATTTCAAACATTAAACGTCTTGAAAATTTAAGATATATTGCAGTGAAAAACCGGAAATTGCGGGGCTACAAGCGCATCATGCCTCATTGTGCGCAGTTTATAACCACCCAATAACACCAATTGATATTTATTTAGGGCCTGTAATATATATCTCTATGAAATCCGTTGTTGTTGGTGATGAGTTTTTTGTCGCGGGGTTCCTTTACGGGGGGTTTGATAA